>NZ_BAAAZP010000089.1:0-136259 GCF_039536965.1 Nonomuraea antimicrobica
GGCCGGTGAGCCGGTGGTGGGTGGCCAGCAGCTTGTCGGTCTCCCCGGCCACCTGGACGCGGGAGTCGACGAGCACGATGAGGAAGTCACACGTGCGTTCCAGGTCGGAGACCAGGTGGGAGGAGAGCACCACGCTGAACTCGTGCTCGACCGTGGCCTCCATCAGGCCCTGCATGAACTCGCGGCGGGCCAGCGGGTCGAGCGAGGCGACCGGTTCGTCCAGGATGAGCAGCTCGGGCCGCTTGGCCAGGCCGAGGGTGAGGGCGAGCTGGGCGCGCTGGCCGCCCGACAGCTTGCCCGCCCGGCGGTCGAGGGTGAGACCGAGGCGCTCGATACGTTCCCGCGCCATGGCCTCGTCCCAGCGGGGGTTGAGCCGTGCTCCCAGCCGCAGGTGATCGGCGATGCTCAGCCCGGCGTAGACAGGGGTGTCCTGGGCGACGAACCCGACCCTGGCCAGTTGCGCCGGGCCACTGGCAGGCCGGCCGCCCAGCACGGTGATCCCGCCCGCCGTCGGCTCGAGCTGACCACCGGCCAGCTTCAACAGCGTGGTCTTACCGGCACCGTTGGGGCCGACCAGCCCCACGACATGCCCCGCCGGGATATCGACGGTGCACTCACGCAGCGCCCAGCGCTTTCCGTATTTCTTGCCCAGTCCCTGGGCCTGTAGGACAGAGGTCACGCTACGTCCTCCTGAGCGGTGGTCCGAAAGGTGGTCATGAAGAGGGCCTCGATGCTTTCGTCGTCGAGGCCGGCCTGGCGGGCCTTGGCCAGCCAGCGCTGCAGTTCCAGCCGCAGTGGGCCGTGTGCGGCCAGCGAGGTGCCGGTGAGCGTCGCCGTCACGAACGTCCCCACCCCTGGCCGGGGGGCGACCAGGCCCTCGTGCTCGAGCTCCCGGTAGGCCTTCAGGACGGTGTTGGCGTTGATCGCCAACCGCGCCACGACCTCCTTGACGGTCGGCAACTGGTCGCCCTCGCGCAGCAGGCCGAGGCGTAACGCGTGCCGTACTTGCTGAACCAACTGCAGGTACGGCGACACACCCGACCTGCCGTCCAGATGGAACTCGATCACTAGCCGCTCCATTTATCTAGTGTCCTAGCACTTTAGACTTATAGATGTTAGAGCGCTATAAGGATCGCTGTCACGGTGCGGATTCCCTGCCTCGCAGATGTTCGCCGCCAGGGTCACGGCCGCCGAGGTCCCCTCCGGGGCGCCGCGAGCCTAGTGCGGGAGTTTTCGCAGCTCAGAGGCGGTCAAGTACGGCGAAACTTCGCCAGGTTCACTCGCCCGAGCGATGGCGGCTCGGCGACACCCCGCGGACGCGCTTGAAGGCCACGCTAAGCGCGAAGGGGTTGGCGTAGCCGACGTGCCGGGCGACCGCGTCGATCGTGGCGTCGGAGGAACGCAGCAGATCGGCGGCGAGCGCCATACGCCAGCCGGTGAGATAGGCCATGGGCGGCTCCCCCACGAGCGCGGTGAACCGGCGGGCGAACGCCGCGCGCGAGGCGCCCACCTTGCTCGCCAGCAGAGCCACCGTCCAGGGATGGGCGGGGTCGCCGTGGATCAGTTGCAGCGCCGGGCCGATCAGCGGATCGCTCTGCGCCTGGTACCAGCCGGGCGCGTGGGCCTCGGGGCGGGCGAACCAGGCGCGCAGGGTCGCGATCAGCGCCAGGTCGAGGAGCCGGTTGAGGACGACCTGCTGGCCGGGCCCCTCGCCGTTGACCTCCTGCGCCAGCAGTTCCATGATCGGGGACTGCACGCTCGACCGGGGCACGAACACGATCTGCGGCAGGGCGTTCAGCAGCCGCCCGCTCACCTCCCCGATGACCTGGTAGGTGCCGCTGGCCACGATCGCCGAACCGTCAGGGCTGTATCCGCTCGTGCGCGGCCCGAGCCGTAGCTGGTCGGTGACGTCGACGTCGTCCATGGTGACCAGGCGGTTGCCCTGCTTGACGATGACCTCCGGCCGGGTGGCCGGGTCGTCGCCGATCGTGTACGGCTTCGGCCCCTTGATGATGGTCACGTCACCGGTGCGCATCAGCACCGGCTCACCCACGTCGGGCACGACCCAGGCGTGCCCGCGCAGCGCGGTGGCCAGGGCGAGCGTGGCCTCGTCGGCGATCCGCAGTGACCACGGTGGTTCGAGGATGGTCTGGCAGAACGCCGCGCTGCGGGCACGGACACCGTCGAGGAGGTCGGCGAGCGGGTCCACAACTGCCAGTGTAGACGGACAGAAATGCAAACGAGCCTACGGAATATGGATCGTCTCTCTGCGAGCGCGTTCACTGGGTGGTGACTCACCTCGACGACTCACCGGAGGTATCCGATGTACGCGATCACTGGAGTGACAGGCCACGTCGGCGGCGCGGCGGCCCGGGAACTCCTGGCCAAGGGAGAAGCGGTGCGGGCCGTGGTCCGCGACGAGGCCAAGGCCGGAGCCTGGTCGCAGGCGGGCGCGGAGATCGCCGTCGCCGACTTCGGCGACAGGGCGGCGCTGGCGGAGGCCTTCCGTGGTTGCCGCGCGGCGTTCGTCATGCTGCCGACGGACCCGGCTCTGGCCGATGCCGACGCCGATCACCGACGGCTGGCCGACTCGATCACCGGAGCGGTCCTCGACAGCGGGATCACGCACGTGGTGATGCTCTCGTCGATCGGGGCGGAGCTGGCCGAGGGCACGGGCCCGATCCGCTGGCTCCACCACATGGAGGACCGGCTGCGGAAGACGGGCGTGACCCTGACCGCGATCCGTCCGCCGCACTTCCAGGAGAAGGTCGAGACCGTGCTCGACGCCGCCCGCGAGCTCGGCGTCTATCCGGTCTTCGCCGACTCGGCCGACGTGCCCACTCCGATGATCGCCACGCGTGACGTCGGCGTGGTGGTCGCCGAGGCGCTCACCGCGCCGTCCCCTGCTGAGGAGGTCATCGGCCTGGACTGCAGTCACTACACCGAGCGGCAGGTGGCCGAGGAGCTGGGCGCCGTTCTCGGCAGGCCGCTGGAGGTGGTCACCGTCCCGCAGCCGGAATGGGTCGGCCTGATGGTGCAGGCGGGTGTCCCGCCCCAGCTCGCCGAGGAACTCGCCGGCCTGCACGACGCCGAGCAGCGCGGCATCCTCCAGCCCAGCGGCGACAGGCACATCACGTGCACGACCGAGCTGAGCGAGACGCTGCGCCATCTGGTGAAGACCGTCTCCTGACGGGCCCGGTCGTTGGCCGCCCACCCCTCAGGAGCAAACCATGCTCTGCCGGGGAGGGCGCCGCCCGTGCGCCTGACCAGCACCGACGATCCCGCGTTCCGCCGGCTGTCGCCGGGCCGTCGAGATCGCCCCACGCTGGTTGCCCCTCAGCGCGGGGCGGGGGTCTGGTTCGCGTCGCGCCGGTAGGTGTAGAGGATGAGCCCCTGGTGGAACTTGCCCACCTTGTCGTACAGCGCGCGGGCCGGGGCGTCTTCCAACGTGTTCCAGTAGAGGCTGGGGAAGCCGTTCTCCTTGGCATCGCGCGCCACCCACTCGATCACTGCCGTCGCGATACCCCGCCGCCGGACCTCCGCGTCCACGAACACGTCCGCCAGATAGCATCTCCCGGCGTACCAGACACTGGCGTGGAACAGGTAGTGCGCGATGCCGACCATCTTGCCGTCCAGCCAGGCGGCGATCCCGCGTGTCCGCTCATCGTCGAGCAGGCGTCGCCAGGTCCGTTCGTAGTCGTCGTCGCTGCGTTCGACGTCGAAGTATGTGTCTTTGCCACGGGCCAGCGACTCCCAGCAGGCGCGGTCGGATTCCGTCAAGAAGTTGATCTCCACCATGGCGCCCATCCTGCCCTAGTGTCATGCGCCTGCAATTCGCCTGTTCGCCGCATTAGACCTGGGCAACGGACAAGGTGTACGGGCATATCAAGAAGCGCAACCCGAGGTGCGGATCGCCATCATCTGCGGCGACTTCAGCCCACACCTGACCACCAAGAAGGACAAGCGAGTCGGCCAGTGGGCGGAGGCGAACAACGTCGGGATCACCTACACGCCCGCCGACTCCTCCTACCTGAACCGGATCGAGGCACAGTTCACCGCGCTGCGCGAGTTCACCCTCAACGGCACTGACCACGCCGGCCACCGCGAGCAGGGCAGCATGATCCACCGCTACATCGCCCGGCGCAACCGCAGCACCGGCTACCTCGCCTACGCCGCATCGGGCAGAGGGCAAACGTGGCCTGACACGGCACTAGCCTGGCGGGATGGGATGGGATCTGGGCGAGCTTGTCGTGAAATACGACGTACCGGGCGCACAGGTCGCCGTGCTGGCCAACGGGGAGATTCGGGACGAGGCTGCGGGCGTGCTGAGTCTGCGCACCCAGGTCGAGGCCACAACCGACTCGGTGTTCAAGATCGGCTCGATCACCAAGATCTGGACAGCCACGCTGACCCAGCAACTGGTCGACGACGGTGTGCTGGATCTCGACCGTCCTGTCCGTGACTACCTGCCCGGCTTTCGGCTGAGTGACCCAGCCGCCACCGCGTCCCTGACCGCCCGCCATCTACTCACCCACACCGGCGGTATCGACGGCAACCACTTCACCGACACCGGTCGCAACAACGACGCGATCGAGAAGTTCGTCGCCACCCTCGCCGAGGCGGACCAGCTCCTGCCGCCTGACACCGTCTTCTCCTACTCCAACAGCGGGTACGTGGTGCTCGGCAGGCTGGTGGAGGTGTTACGTGACAAGCCCTTCCACGACGTGCTCCGCGAACGCCTGGTGACGCCACTGGGGCTGCACACCGCCGCTACCGACACCTACGAGGCGATCCTGCACCGCGCCGCGGTCGGCCACGTCCAGACCGGCGGGGAGGTCGTTCCGGCCAAAGAGTGGGCGGTTTCCTACTACTCCGCGCCCAGCGGCTCGCACTTTGCGATCAGCGCACGCGAGCTGCTGGAGTTCGTCCACCTGCACCTCACCGACCACGCGCTGGCGGCACTGCGCGAACCCCAGGTGGAATCCGTCCCGGACTTCGGCGGCGGCGTCATCGGCTGGGGACTTGGCTGGATGCTCTACCAAGACGGCGTCGTCGGCCACACCGGTGTCGCCAAGGGACAGAAGGCATTCCTTCGCGTCGTCCCATCGGCGGGTGTGGCGGTGGCCGTGCTGACCAACAGCACGGGCGGTGTGCCACTGGCCTACGAGATCTTCGGTGCGGTGCTCAGGGACCTTGCCGGCGTCGAGACGACCACTACCCGTGCCGCCCTTGAACCCGGCCGGGATCGACGCGGGCCGCATGTGCGGCACCTACCGCTCCACCCTGTACGACATCACCCTGACCAGCGAGCACGGCCGCGCGTTCCTCACCTACCGCCCACGCAATGAAATCGCCGAGGCCTTCCTCGGCGGGTCCGAGAACCGCGTCGAGGTGGTCCGCCTCAACGACAGCTCGGTCATCACCGCCGAACCGAAGTCCTCCGGCCACCAGGTCCTGTCCCTGGTCGGCTCCGACGGGCACGGCCGCGCCCGTTTCCTGCACGACGGTGCCGCCGCCTACCGGATCGCCTGATGGACACCGCCGACGACGTGCGCGCAGCGGTCCCACCACACATGTACTGCGGTCGGGCAGGCAGATGAGAGGCTGCGACTTGCGGACGTCGCTTCGGGCCGGGACCTGACCGGTGTCGTCACGCCGTCCGCACCGCTTACGCTCGTGGGGTACTTAGGTCTGCGTGGTGTTGAGATCTCGCTGCCCTGCCCCGCCGTACAGCGATAGGCGCCGCTCAAGGAGCTTCAGCTACCCGCTCCGAGTTGCCGGTCAAGCACGGTGGTCTGATGGCGCAGGGCGAGTAGCTCGACGTTTTGTCCCGATCGCTCAAGGGAGGCAGCCGGGACTCTCGTACGCCGTTGCGAGGCCCGTATGGCCGTGAACTGGGTGGACGTCATTGTCGGCAGGCGCGCTGTGCGGTCGGCGGTGCTGGGGCGGGGGGCTGCGGTGGTGGTGTGAAGCCGACGCGATGGTGATCGGGCTTGACGGTCAAACTGCTCTGACGGATCTTGTGCTTGATACCCCGACAAATGGAGGTGCCCTGTGCGGCAGAACGCCCGTTTCGCCGATGTGCAACCGATCGGCCTCGACGTGGTGGCGGAGGCCGCGGGCACCGACCCCGACGTCTTGCGTATGGAGAATCTCGACACCGACGTCGCCCCTCCGCCCTGCGCTGTCGACGCCACGACCCGGGCGCTGGCCTCGGGGGAGGGCAACAGTTGGCTGCCGCTGACCGGTCTGCCGGTGCTACGCGAGGCGGTCGCCGGCGAGCTGCGTACCCGTACCGGGCTCGACTACGACCCTTCGCGACAGATCGTCATCACCTCGAGTGGCACCTCGGCGGTCATGCCCGTGCTGCTCGCCACCACCGAGCCGGGCGATCACGTTGCGCTCACCGACCCCACCTACGCCGGCCTCCTCCAGCGGGTGCGGCTGTCCGGTGCCCGCCCGCACTTCCTCCCGCTCCGTGTGGACGGCGGCTACTGGCGGCTGGACCGCGACGCCCTGGCCGGGGTCACCACGGCCGCCGCGCTGCTCCTGATGAGCCCTTCGATGCCGTCGGGGGTGCTCCTTGACCGGGACGACTGGGCCGCTGTGGCCGAGACCTGCGCGAGGACCGGCGCGTACCTCATCTACGACGCCGCGATGGAACGCCTGGTCTACGACGGCCACCCACAGATCAACCCGTGCCGGGTCGACGGCCTGGCGGAGCGGACCATCACGATCGGCTCGGTCTCCAAGGAGTATCGGATGATCGGATGGCGGATCGGCTGGATCGCCGGCCCGGCGGCGCTCATGGAGCGCATCAAGATGGCGGTCATCTACAACACGACGGTGGCCAGCGGTTTCGCCCAGCTCGGCGCCGCGGCGGCGCTCACGGACCCCTCAGGCGCGGGAGTCGCCGCGGCCACAGCCGAATACCGACGACGCCATGACACCGTGATCGAGCAGCTCGCGGGTCTCCCAGTGGTACGCGCGGCAGGCGGCTGGTCGTGTCTGGTCAACGCCGCCGCGCTGGGCCTGACCGCCCCGGAGCTGTCGTCCCGGCTGCTCCGGTACGGGCGCGTCGCCGCCACCCCGATGACGGCCTGGGGTGGAACGATCGCCCCCGACCATGTTCGCCTCGTCTACAGTTGTGAACCCGTCGAGCGCCTCACCGATCTGCGCCTCCGATTCGACGCGGCGTTGACCCGGGAGTGAGCACGCCGCTCCTCCCGAAAACGGCTTGGGCCACGCCGACGGGTTTGATCATTTGAAGGGGATGTTTCGCCAGGGGCTGTTCGGATCGGTGGTCAGGATCCGGTGCGCGTTGAGCATTTCCCCGTACCAGTCGCCGAACTCCTCCTGGTCGAAATGGAGGCAACGTCCCAGGATGTAGGCGGCCGAGAAGTCTTCCCAGGAACGGTAGGCCATCTGGCTGACCCGTCCGGCGCGGTGGACCGCCATTTCGGCCTCCGCCAGATCGCAGTAGCGGGCGCCGAGCCCCCAGCGGGCCATCTTCGAAGCTCGTCCGTAGTCCCACGCCTCCACCGAATGGACGAACCTGCCCTCGGCGAGCAGCCCGTCCGCGCGGAAGCGCGCCTCGTAGCGGGTGATCCGCCCGATGAGCCGTTGCGCCCCGGCGACTTGGGCCTCCGTCTCGGAGTCGCGGGAGGGGGCCGTCCTGGTGGCCCCGTCGGTGGCGGTCTCCTCGTCCGCGGCGCGGTGCCGGATGACTCGCGCGGTCACCTGCCGCCAGTGGTCGACCTCGACCGCGCCGCCGAAGTCGTGGGCGAGGGCACTGCGTACGCTCAGCACGAATCGCCAGACCTGGCTGCTCATCTCGCCTTTGAGCAGGCTCTCCTGGGTGCGCGACCACTGTTCGCGGCTGGTGATCCTCCACCACTCCTCCAGCCGCCGCCTCTCACGGACGTAGCCGGTGCCGTGCCAGCCCATCGCGTTCCAGAGCGAGGCGTTGTCCACGCAAAGCAGCGCCCCGCAGGCGAGACCATGCGCGACAGAGCCGTGCAGCGGACCCCCGACCCACAGCGTGCGCAGTCTGCTGCGGTGCGGACGCGCCATCCGCTCGGCGTGCCACCGCCACGTCAGCCGATGAGCCGCTGACGCGGGGAAGAACGCCTCGCAAGGAGTGCCGGGGTTGACCGCCAGCCACTCATCGTCCCTGGGCCAATCCCGGGCGAGCCTGCCCAGGCCGATCACGAAGAAGACCGGGTCGGGCACGGGCGCGGGAAGCATCCCGTCGGTGAGGAACACCAGATGCTTGCGGCCGGGCCGGGGACCCAGGAGTGAGGCGTTGAGCTCGATCCAGCCGGGCTGGGAGTCGGCCTGGGCACGCGACATCGCGTGATAGAGCTTCGCGCCGGCCAGGACGTCGAAGTACGCGGCCCAGTCGCCGCGCATCTTGGCCTCGTACAGATCGCGCTCTGTGTCGGTAGGCGGCTGCCAGGCAGGGACGGGTGCCGCCGCCCGCCCATCGCCGGGTATGCCCGACGGCGCGGGGAGATCAGGCCCCATCCCTTCCCACATCACCGAGAAGACCCTAACAAACTTCCGAAACCGTAATCGGCGCCCCCGTTCGCCTCGGGTGGCGGAGGAGGACGGCGGCCACGGCCAGTGCCACGAGCGCCGCCACGTCGGCCAGTGCGACCGGGGTCAGTTTAGGGTGCGCGCCCGCGCTCGTGAACACCAGGAGGATGAACGACACCTTGCCGATCGCGGCGGCGAGCAGCACCGGTGTCCGCAGGCTCGGCAGTACGGCCGCGGCCAGCAGGGCGGCCCCGAGCAACGCGAGCATCACCGCGCGGTGGCGCAGAAGCAGGGTGCTGGTGGCGTCGGCGGCCACGACGCCGTAGACGCCGGCCAGTTGCGACGGCAGCAACGCGACGAGGCCCGGGGCGAGGTTGAGCAGTCCCACAGCGGCGAACAACGCCATGCCGATCCCGCGGGTGTACGAGCGCACCGTATCCTCCAATGAACGTTCCGACTCCGGTAAGACTGCGGGAGACGTCGATGCCAGCGCTTTCACGGACCTGCCGCGGCACTGCGGCGCCCCAGGTCCAGGAGGCTCCGGGTGGGGAGGCGGCGGTGTGGCTGTGGCCGGGCCGCGCCCTGTACGCCGGGCCGTCCCTGCGGCTGGGCCCGCACTCCGGCGCGGTGGCGTGCGTGGCGGTCGGCGTGGACGCGCCCTTCGCCGTACGCCGTGCTCCCGGCGGCGAACTGCGGGCGCGTACCGCCCTCATCCCGCCACGGGTCCGGCACCACCTCGCGGCGGATGGCGACCGCATGATCTTCCTCTACCTCGACCCGGGCTCGGCCGAGGACCGGGCGTGCCGGGCCAGGTTCAGCGCCGGCGACCACGGTGTCATGACCGGGCACGAAGCCGAGGCCGGTCTGCTGGACAGGGCGGCGGCCATCTCCGCGAACAGCCCCGACCGGCAGGTCACCGCCTGGGCGGCCGAGGCCACCGGCCATCAGGCGGCGTCGTTCACCGACCCGCGGATCGCCGCCGCCATGCGCCGCCTGATCGGCGCGGACGAGCCGTTGCCCGCCGCGCTGCTGGCCGCCGAACTCGGGCTGTCGGAGTCACGCTTCCTCCGGTTGTTCAGGGACCGTACGGGCACCTCGTACCGGAGGTTTCGGCTGTGGGCGCAGATGCACCGGGCCGCCCGCGCGCTGGCCGCGGGCGAGAACCTCACCCGTGCCGCGGCCGACGGCTACTTCGCCAGTCCGTCCCACTTCAGCACCGCCTTCTACGCGATGTTCGGCCTTGCCCCGAGCGCGCTGCTCTCCCGGCGCGTCACGATCCGGTGCCTGGATCCCATCGGGTGACACGGTCGCGTGGCAGGACGGCTCACCAGGCCACGGCGGCCAGCAGCGCGCCCCCGCAGACGACCTCCACCCAGAAGTACAGCCACGAGGGGTAGAACGCCGACGGCCGCTCGACCGACCGCGCCACCAGTCGCCCGAAGGCCATGCCCAGCAGGGACACGGCGACGGTCACGGCCATGCCCGCCCGCAGCCCGCCCACGTCGGCCGCCGCCGCCAGCAGCAGGCCCGCGACGGCCACGCCGAAGCCTCCGTACACGGCGCGGATCTCGGTCCGCGCCTCGACCGAATCGGCGACGATCCCGAACGGCCTGATCAGCGCGGCAGGCGCGAGGAGACCGTAGACGCCCATCCCGAGAAAGAAGACCGCCACCATAACGATCACGACAGCCGACATGAACGTGCTCCCCTTGCCTGCCGACAGCTTTGCCTCGCAGGCCAGCCTGCCGCGCACGCGCCGCACCCGGCTTCCACCGACCCGCCGCGTCCGGGCCGCCGGCGCCCGGCGGGCGGATCGAGGTGACGAGCGCTCCGGGCCACGGCACTACCTTCCGCGTGGTTCTACCTCTTGAGCAGCCTCAGGACGACTGAGCACCGGCTCCCCCGCCGATGGCGCCGCTCTGGGGAGCCAGCGAAGGGCGAGGACGCCGAGTACCACGTGAAGGACGCTGGCCACTGCGGCGACCACGTGCAGGCCGGTGACGAAGGCCGTCCTCGCCTCCCCGACCACCGCGGGCGCGAGGTCCGGAAGCTGGAGGGTCTCGTCGAGGGTGGGCGCCAGGTCGGGCCCCTGGAGCCGGAAGACCAGGGCGGCGAGTGAGCCGAGGAGCGCGATGCCGAGGGCGTTGCCGATCTCGTTGCTGGTTTCCGCGATCGCGCCCGCCGAGCCGGCTCGTTCCGCGGGGACGGCGCCGACGGCGGTGTCGGCGACGACGCTGAAGCAGATGCCGTAGCCGATGCCCGCGATGACGGTGGAGGCGACGTACCAGCCGATCCCGTCCGTGATCGCCGTGGGGAGCAGGAGCAGCAGGCCCGCCGCGATGGAGAAGTGGCAGATGATGAGGGCGGCTCGCTTGCCGATGCGATCGACCACGAAGGGCGTGACGACGCAGGTGACGGTGAGAATCACGGCGCCAGGCAGCGCGAGGAGAGCCGCGCTCAGGACAGGCAGGTCAAGGACGGATTGGAGGTAGATGCCCGCCAGGTACGCGGCCGCCGACCACGCCGCCAACGGCAGCAGCCCGGTGATGATCGCCACCGTGAAGACACGGTCGCGGAAGAGCGAGAACTCCATCAACGGATGCTCGAGGCTCCGCTGCCGGAGAGCGAACCACACCAGCAGCACCAGCCCCACGATCCCCACGAGAACCGGGACGATCGACAGACCTTCTGCGGCGGCGTGCTTGAGGCCGTAGATCGTGAGGAGGAGGCCGACCGCGGAGGTCACGACGCTGAGCGCGTCGACGCGACCCGGGCGGGTTGCCCGGACCTCACGCAGCAGGATCGGCGCGAAGATCAGGAACAGGGCGATGACGGGAAGGTTGATCAAGAAGACCGAGCCCCACCAGAACCGTTCCAACAGGATGCCGCCGGCGACCGGCCCGATGGCGAACCCGGCCGCGAACGCCGCGGCGAAGATGCCGATGGCCTGCGCTCGTCGCCGCGGGTCGGCGAACAGCTCGCTCAACACCGCCAGGGCCGATGGCAGGAGAGTCGCACCCGCCACTCCCATCAGCGCACGGGCGACGATCAGCAGCTCGGGGCTCGGCGCGAACGCCGCTCCCGCGGAGCCGATGCCGAAGGCCGCAGTGCCGATCATGAGCAGCTTCAGCCGGCCGTACCGGTCGCCGATGTTGCCGAACGCGACCAGCAGGGAGCCGACGGCGAAGCCGTAGATGTCCAATATCCACAGGGCCTGGTCGGCGGTTGGCGTGAGGGCCTGGCTGATCCTGGACATCGCCAGGAACAGGATCGACCCGTCCATGGAGACCAGCAGTACGGGCCCGAGGATCACCAGAAGACCGAGCCAGGCCCGCAGGCCCGGTGGGTTGTGCGCGTGCTGTTGAGACATATGGTCGACGGTCCGGCAGGACGAGGCCGGCAACCATCCCCCTGCTGTGGGTGCACCCAGCAGGTATACCCACGAACGTGCTCGGTCGGCCTAGGCTGGATGTCGTGGAGAGCCTTGGAGCGTTTCTGAAGAGTCGTCGTGATCGGGTCACGCCGGCCGAGATCGGGCTGCGCACCTTCGGAAGCGCTCGCCGGGTTCCCGGCCTGCGGCGTGAAGAGCTCGCCCACCTCGCGGGGGTGAGCGCCGGCTACTACACGCGTCTGGAGCAGGGGCAGGCGGAGACCGCCTCCAAGCAGGTGCTCGACGCCCTCGCGCGGGTGCTGCAGCTCGGCCGGATCGAGACCGTCCACCTGCACAATCTCGCCCGGCAACCCGCGAATCCCGGCCTCTCGGAACCGCCCCTGGAGGAGCCGCACCCACGGGTCCTCGCACTCCTGGAGTCCATAGCGGACGTGACGCCGGCGATCGTGCTCGGCCGCCGTGGCGACGTGCTCGCGTGGAACCGCACCGGTCACGCGCTCGTCGCCGAGCACATCGCCTACGACGCGCCGCAGGTGGCGACGCGCCGCCCGTCCATCCCACGGATGTTCTTCCTCGATCCGCTCACCCGCGATCTGCACCGCAACTGGGACGAGCTGGCCCGCGTCCACGTCGCCTACCTCCGGCTCACCGCGGGTCGATTCCCCACGGACGCGCGCCTGGCGGCACTGATCGGAGAGCTGACGATGCGCAGCGACGAGTTCGCGCGGATGTGGACGATCGGGGAGGTCGCCGACTGCACCGTCGGCACCATGCACCTGCAGCACCCCACCGTGGGCGCCGCGAGCGTCGCCTACCAGGTCTGGCTCCAGCCCGACAGCCCCGACCACCGGCTCGAGATCTACACCCCGAACGACTCGAGCTCCGCCGACGCCATCCAGATCCTGACGCATCAAAGCCGCCGAGAGACCGAGCTGCCGATCCCGCCATGTTGACAGGATTGCGGTGGTCGACCGTCTGCCTGGAGGCGCTCGACGGGCCGGCGCTGGCCGCCTTCTATCGGGAGCTGCTCGGCTGGCGGGTCAAAGCCGAGGAACCTGACTGGGCGCTGCTCGCCCCGCCGAACGGCGGCCCCGGCTTGTCGTTCCAGAGCGACCCCGGTTTCGTCCGGCCGGTCTGGCCCACGCGGCCCGGAGAGCAGCAATTGATGATGCATCTGGACTTCGAGGTCGACGATCTCGACGCGAGCAGCGCCCGCGCCGTCGAACTGGGCGCGACCGTGGGCGATTTCCAGCCTCAGGACGACGTACGCGTGCATTTCGACCCGGCCGGGCACCCGTTCTGCCTCTGGGTGAGCACATAGCGGAACTACCGGTGGCGCAGCGCCTCGAGCATCTGTGAGAGTGCGGCCCAGGTGGCGGCCAGGGCGTTGGGGTCGGTTGCGGTGGCCAGCCACAGAGCCGCCTCGTTCATGGCGCCGGACAGCAGGTGGGTGAGCGGTTCGACCGGCTGAGGAGCGATGGTTCCCTGCGCGATGAGCGTGGAGAGCGCTTCGGCCAGGTGGTGTGCCGACGCGCTCTCGTCCATCGCGCGCCATTCGGCCCAGCCGAGCACGGCGGGGGCGTCGATGAGCATGATCTGCTGGACGTCCGGGTCGCTGCTCGCGGCGAGGAACGCCCGGCATCCGGCGGTCAACTGTTCCCAGGGGTCGTCGTGGGCCTGTGCGGTCGCGGCCACCTTCTGGGCGACCTCCTGCTGCACCTGTTCGAGGATCGCGCGGAACAGGTCGGTCTTGCTGTCGAAGTGGTGGTAGAGCGCGCCCTTGGTGACCGCGGCCGCGTCCACGATCTCGGCCAGGCCGACCGCGCCGTAGCCGCGGCTTGCGAACAGCCGGCGGCTCTCGCGCAGCAGGGTGCGCCTGGTCTGCTCACGCCGGCGAGCCCTGGCTCCGTCGGTCATCACATCCCCCTTTGACGTACCGATGGTAGGTCAAGTAGCGTACCTTCACATACCAACGGTACGCGAAGGAGTACTTCCATGTTGCTGACCAGCTTCTATCCGGTCATCGGCACCTCGCAGCTAGCCGAGTCCCACGACTTCTACACCCGGTTGTTCGGGTTCGAGACGATCTTCGAGGCCGACTGGTACGTGAGCCTGCGGCGGCCGGGGACGCCGCCGTACGAGCTGGCGCTGCTCGACTACACCCACCCGACGGTGCCGGAGGGGTATCGCGCACCCGTGCGGGGACTGCTGCTCAACTTCGAGGTGGAGGACGTGGACGCCGAGTGGGAACGGCTCGTTGTCGGCGAAGGGCTGCGAGCGGAGCTCGAACTGCGCAGCGAGGAGTTCGGCCAGCGGCACTTCATCGTGGCCGACCCCAGCGGCGTTCTGATCGACGTCATCACGCCCATCGCGCCCACCGGAGCCTACGCGGACCAGTACCTCACCACCTGAGCCGAGCGCCGTTCCACCAGGCATCCGGGCGGATGCCGCCACACCGTCTACCCCGTTCTCGCGCAGGCTCTGGGATCACAATGACGGACCGCAGCGCTCCCGTCAGTGATCTAATCTGAACACCTGTCGTACAGGGGCAAGACAGGGCGGAGTGGCCATGACATCAGCAGAGCCTGGCTACCTGGTCGGCGGACGTTACCGGTTGATCACCGAACTGGGGTCCGGCGGGTTCGGGCGGGTGTGGCGCGCCCATGACGAGATCCTGAACGTCGAGGTGGCGATCAAGGAGCTGCGGCTGCTGCCCGGGATCTCGCAGACGGAGCAGGACAAGCGGCTGGAACGCACCGAGCGTGAGGCCCGCAACGCCGTCCGGTTGCGTGCGCACCAGAACGTCGTGGCGGTGCATGACATCGTCCGGGACGGCCTGCCCTGGATCGTGATGGAGCTGATCGACGGCCAGTCGCTGGCCCAGCGTCTCGGCACCGATGGACCGTTGCCGGTGGACAGGGTCGCGGAGCTCGCCACGGCGCTGCTGGCGGCGCTCGGTGCGGCGCACCAGGCCGGCATCGTGCACCGCGACATCAAGCCGGGCAACGTCATGCTCGCCGGCGACGGAAAGGTCCTGCTCGCCGATTTCGGGATCGCGGTCCACACCACCGACACCACCCTGACGAGCACCGGGATGCTCGTCGGCTCGCCCGAGTACATGGCTCCCGAACGGTTGCACGGCATCGACGGGCTTCCCGCCAGTGACCTGTTCTCCCTCGGCGTGACGCTCTACCAGGCCGTCGAGGGCGTCTCACCGTTCTCCCGCAACACCCACCCGGCGGCGATGACCGCGGTCATGCTGGAGGAGCCCCCACCGCCGCTACGAGCGGGCCCCCTCGCGCCGCTCATCACCCGGCTGCTCGACAAGGACCCGCACCGCAGACCGACCGTCGAGCAGGCGCTGGCCCTGCTCGGCGAGCGGCAGCCGGGCCGCGACCGCGTACGCGACAACACCAGGCTCCTCCCACCTGAAGTGGCCTCTCCTCAGGGGTGGGTGCACAAAGGTGTCGGGGTGATGATGGCGATCATCTTCTTGCTCGGTGGCGTCGGCCTGACGGACGTCGGCCTCGCCTGGGACGAGATCGAGGATGTGCTGGATGACGGCGTCGAAGGCATCCTCCCGTGGGTCGTCATCATCGCCGACATCGGTCTGGCCGGTTTACTGGGAGCACAGGTCGCCCGGTTCGTACCGCCGGTCGCCGGCAAGACCGTCGCCGTCGTCGTGGGTGTCCTCGGGCTCCTCCTCGGTGGCGGCGCCGCGGGTCTCGCCTTCGACGGCGTGTCCGTCGTCGTGACGGGGGTTGATCTCGCGTATCGCCGCGACGCCTGGACGTACTCGTTGATCGTGATCACCGTCATCATGCTCATAACCGGGGGCTGGGCCTGGGAGTCGAGGAAGTTTCTGCACTCACGACGGCGGCGGAGGCGCGGGGCGCAATCGCTGTGACGTCCGCACGGTGTCCCGCTCGAAACCCGGTCTCGGGCTGCGAACGCCCGGCCACCGGCCTGCTGGTGACGATCGTGGTGCCGGCGCCTACGGTATGACCTCGGGATTCTTGACGACCGGCGCCCACCGGCTCGCCCACCGGTCACGCAGCGCGGTGAACGCGGCGTCGTCGAGGCCGTAGGTGGTGACGATCACGTTCACCGGCGTGGCCTCGGAGTTGGCGAGGTCGGCGCCGACCGAGATGAGATGGCCTTCGGAGTCGACCAAGCTGGCGTCGTACCAGCGGGTGCCCGCGCCGACGATCTCGGCGACCTGCGGCCCGGTGGCCTCACCTGCCAGGTACACCGTGCGGCGGCGCCCGGCCGGCTCGCGCTCCAGGAAGAAGCGGAGCTGCTCCAGGTAGAAGCGCCAACCCTCGGCGACCCCGTCGTACAGCTCTTCCCAGCTCGCGCCCGCCACCTCGGGCACCACCAGCCGGACCACCGTACGCGGGCCGTGGGCGGTCAGGGTCAGCTCGCTGCCGTCGTCGAAGGCCACGCGGTCCGGAGCGTGCGGTTCGGACTCGGCGATGAAGGACCGGATCTCGTCGTCGAATCCCGCGGCGGGTCGGGCGGGGCCGCTGTGGCTCGCGTCATAGTCGTAGCCGAACCACTCGTGCAGCCCTTCGGCGGTGCTGATGGCCCGCCATGCCGCGTCTTGCGGTGCGTTGACGGTCAACTCGACGATGGGGCGCTTCTTGCCGTTCATGACGTACCCTCCGAGTTCTCCGGGCTCTCAGGATCTTGCAACCTCTGACGGGCGGGATGGCCTCCGATGATCACGCGGTAGCGAGGCGCCTGGGGGGAGTCGTAGGAGGCGACCAAGTCGGCCACCCGCGCGGCCAGGTCGGTGGCGAAGCGGTTGATGTCGGCCGGCTCGGCGAAACCCACGTCGGTCTCGATGCTGAAGGTGACCAGCCGGGTGCCTTCCGCGGCGGCCTCCTCACGCATCTCGGCCACCTCGCCGAATGCGCGGGCGGTCATGGCCAGCAGCGTGTCGGACGCGAAGCGGTCCAGCTCGCCGGGGGAAGGCGAGCCGACCACCTCCGGCGCGACCACCACGGTGTGCGCGGTCGCGCGCACCACCCGTTCCTTGCGGCCGCGCCGCTGGCGCAGCTCCACCAACTCCACCAGCCCTAACTTCTCCAGCTCACGCAGGTGGTAGTTGATGCGCTGCCGGCTCTCGCCCAGCCGGGCGGCGACCGCCGTCGCCGACCCCGGCTCACGTAGCTCCTCCAGCACCCGTCGGCGCAGCGGCGACAGCGCGCCGCGGACGACATCGACCTGCCCGCTCATGGAGCCCATCCTCGAATTGAAAAACTGGTTTGTCAATTGCCTTCGACCTATTTGACAAACAAGTTTTCCAACACCCATCGTGACGCCTGCGTCTGACGGCGGGAGGGGATCGGAGCCGGGGCGCACCGATGAGTTCCGGCTCGTTCGGCGGTCATAGCCCGGAACGGTCAGTTCTGATCCGGCGGAGGAGCAGCATGGTGATCATCGCGGGGCACATCGTCGTCGACCCGGAACAGCGCGAGCGCTATCTCGCGGACTGCGTGGGCATCGTGGAGTCGGCCCGCCGTGCACCCGGCTGCCTGGAATTCGCCATCAGCGCGGACCTGGTGGATGCCGGCCGCATCAACGTCTTCGAGCGCTGGGAGTCGCGGCCGGCGGTCGAGGCGTTCCGCGGCAGCGGCCCCGACGACTCGCAACGCGCTGCGATACTCGCCGCCTCGGTGGCCGAGTACGAGGTCACGGACGTCCGCTCGCTGACCTGAACAGGTCAGCGGAGGCGCGCTGGGACCGGGGTAGTGCTACGTCCACCGGCGTCTCTCGCCCCAGCGCCCGTGTGTGAAGATCCTCGCGCCGGTTGGATCGGCCCAACGGCGGCCGGGTCGTCATCGACGGCACCGACCTCGGCACGCCGACGGAGAAGGAGCTGACGCTGCTGCGCCGTGAGCGGGTCGGGTTCGTCTTTCAGTCCTTCAACCTGGTCTCCGCCCTGACCGCGGAGCAGAACGCCGATCATCGGCGCGGTCGTCGGCACCTGCCTCCTGCTCGTCGTCGCCGCCTCGGTCGTCCCGGCCGGAACGGCGCTGCGGTCGCCCCGCCCGTAGCGCGCTTCTGCGCGTGCGGTCGATGTGGGCTGTCGCGGAGGCGATTCGCGGTCTGCGCCACGACGGTGACGGCGCCCTCGGTCCGCCAGCGTCTCCTTGGATCAAGGGCAGGTGGTTCCCGCGGACGGCAGCCGGCGCTCGGTGACGTACTTGCTGACGTGGTCGATGACGCAGGGGTTGGCCATCGCGCCAAAGAGGTTGTGGCCGGGGCCGTCGTGTTCGATCGTGCGGCTGCCGGGGATCTGCTCGACGACCCGGCGGGTGGAGTCGTAGTCCTGCCAGGTGCCCGCGCCCAGCATCGGCGGCAGCGTACGCGGCATCGGCTTGGGCGGGTTGGTCACCGGAGTCGGCCAGCCGGCGCAGGTGAGTGGCAGGTGCCAGGCGAGGGGGAAGGCGGCGCCGGTGTTGGGGGCGATCGCGCGCAGCCGCTTGACCGTGCGCGCGACGTCCTGCCGAGTGGCCGGGCGCGGGAAGTCCAGGCATTCCTTGACCCCGCCGCCGGGCAGGCCCGGGTACGGCTGGCTGCTCGACAGCGCGAAGCCGGAGGCGTCGCCCTTCTCGGCCGCTGTGACCGCTGCCAGGACGTCGGCCCAGCGTGCCGGGCCGGGCCGGAGCTTGACGAAGGCGAGCGACTGCAACTGCGTACCGTCGTAGCGGGCGTCGGCCTTCGGGGCGGGGATCGGCTCGCGGTCGGCCTTGGCGATCAGCGCCCGCCAGCGTTTCTCCGTCCCGGCGGGCGCCCAGGCGAAGAAGCGGTCCATGAAGAGTTCGTTCTGGCGGGCGATGGTGTCGAGTCCGCGTTCCCAGTCGCGCAGGCTGTGGTTGCCGGTGCCGTCGACGTACATCGTGCGCACGCGGTGCGGGAAGAGCCGGGCGTAGGACTGCGCGATCGTTCCGCCGTACGACAGGCCCAGGAAGTTCATCTCGTCCTCGTCGAGCGCCGCGCGGATGGCGTCGGCGTCCCTGGCGTCGGAGGCCGCGTCCATGTGGTCGAAGAGCGCCGGATCGGTGTCGCGGCACTTTTCGCCCCTGGCCTTGTTCGCCGCGACGAGCCGGTCGAACGCGGCCTTGTCGGCGGGGAACGCCGGAGTGCGCATGAATCCCCAGTCGCACTGGAGCACCGCGCCGCTGAGCCCGGGATAGCCTCGCGGGTCCCAGGTCACGACGTCCATCGACGCCCGGATCTTGTCGAAGATCTGGGTACGTGAGCCCAGCGAGGCGATCTGGTAGCCCTGCGGGCCGCCGAAGTTGACCAGCACGGAGCCCTTCTTGGCGCCGGTGGCGGGCAGCCGGGCGATCTTCAGGGTGATCTTCCTGTCGCTCTTGGGCGACAGGGCGACGGACAGGCCCGCGCACTGGAGTTCGGGCGCGTTCGCGATGGGGCAGGCGCTCCACTGCGGGGACGGCTGCGGCGCCTGGGCGCTGACCGGCGCCGAGAGGACGGCCAGCGCCAGGAATGTCTTGAGCATGCGCAGCACGTTAGGAGTCGCGGGCGGCCGGGGTCTGCCCGCGAAAGTCAGCGGTGGGTGTTCACCAAAGTTGACTATGAGTCCCGCCAGGGGCGATGAGTAGGGTGATTCCCATGTCCAGGTATGCGCTCGTCCCGGCTGTCGTCGTCGCGGACACGGCGCTGCTGTGGTTGGACGGGACCCGGGGTTGGACGCTCGCCGCGTACGCGGTGGCGACGGCGCTCGCCGTGGCGGCGATGCATCGCCTGCCGTTCGCGGCCTTCCTCGCGGCGCTGACGCTGGCGGTGCTGACCGGCGGGTCGCTGGCCCTGCTGGCCTGCACCGGTTTCCAGGCCGGGCACCGCATCTCCGCGCGAAGAGACGCGCTGGTGACGGCGGGCGCGCTCAGCGCGTACGTGTGCGTCCTCCTGCTGGCCGCGCAGCGGTCCCCCGGCGTCGAGGATCCATGGATCAGCTTGGCCCGCGTCGTCGTGCTGACCGTGCTGCCGCTACTCGCCGGCCGGTACGTCGCCCAGCAGCGCGAGCACCTGCGCCGGGAAAGGGCTCTCATCGCCGAACAGGAACGGCTGCGCGAGCGGCTGCGCATCGCGCACGACATGCACGACTCGCTCGGCCATCTGCTCAGTCTGGTGTCCGTGCAGGCCGCCGCGCTGGAGGTGGGCCCGTTGCCCCCCGACCAGCGGCGGGCGGTGGGCGGCCTGGCCGACACCGCCCGTGCCGCCGCGGCCGAACTCCACGAGGTGGTCAACGCGCTCCGCAACCATGATGCCCCCGGCCTGGCCGACATCGACGACCTCGTCGCCCGGTCCCGGGCCGCGGGCGCCATGGTGACGATCGAGACGTCCGGCGAGGCGGCCCCGCTCACCGATCCGAGTGCGTCCCATGCCGCGTACCGGGTCGTCCAGGAAGGGGTGACCAACGCGGTCAAGCACGCGTCCGGCTCGCCGATAACGGTGACACTCGACTGGCAACCCGACGCTCTCCTGATCTCCGTGGCGAACCCGATGCCCCGCCGTCCCCCGTCCTCCGTCGGAGGCGGCGGCGGCGGCCTGCACGGGCTGACGGAGCGCGTCGCCACGGCCGGCGGGCTGCTGCGAGTCCATCCGGGACCGCACGCGTTCCGGCTGGTCGCGATGCTCCCTCTGGTGCCGGTCCGCGTGGGGGCCGCCTCGTGATCAGGACGTTGGTCGCCGATGACGAACCCCTCATCACCACGGGCATCCGCACCGTCCTGGAGTCGGCTTGCGACATCGAGGTGGTGGCCACCGCGAGCGACGGACGCGAAGCGGTGCGGGCCGCGCGCCGGCACCGGATCGACGTCGCGCTCCTGGACCTCGCGATGCCGGTGATGGACGGCCTGGACGCCGCCGCCGAACTGACCGGGACGCGTGTGGTGCTGCTCACCGCTTTCGGCGAGGAGGGCAACGTACGACGGGCGGTTCGGCAGGGCGTGTCCGGGTTCGTCCTGAAGACGTGCGCCCCGGACGAGTTGATCCGCGCGGTCCGTGCCGCTCACGCCGGGCAGGCGTACCTGTCGCCGGCTGTCGCCCGCCAGGTGCTCGACATGGTGGCGCCGGGCGACGACGAGCGCGGACGCGACGCCGCCCGCCGGCTGGCCGCCCTCACCGCGCGCGAAGCCGACGTCCTCGCCCTGGTGGCACAGGGCCTGTCCAACGCCCAGGTGGCTCGGCGCGTCCACATGACCGAGGCCAGCGTCAAGACCTACGTCAGCCGCATCCTCGCCAAGCTGAACTGCACCAACCGGGTGCAGGCGGCCCTGCTGCTACGTGACGCGCCGTTCCCCACCTGATGCCGTCCGCCCCTCCCCTCCTCAGGGGCGGAACGCCTTGAGCGTGAGGTCCACGAGGGCGTCGGCGTACTCGGGCGTGAGCGGCCCCGAGCGGTGCAGCCAGCGCTGGTAGAGGGGGGCGTAGAGCAGTTCGAGCACCAGGTCGAGGTCGGCGTCCGCGGCGATCTGGCCCGCCCGTTGCGCGCTGCACAGCCGTGCCTTCTTGGCCTCCTCAACAGGACCGGCCAGCTTTTCGCGGTATTGGGCGGCGAGGTCGGGATCGTTGATGATCTCCGCGTTGAGCGCCCGGATCGGCGCCTCGAAGTCCGGATCGGCGAACTCGGTGACGGTCGCCCGCATGACGAGTTTGAGATCGGCCTCGATGTCGCCCGTGTCGGGGAGCATCATCTCTTCCTGCCGGCCCGCCTCACTGAGCGCCAGAAAAGAGTCGAAGACCACGGCCGCCTTGGACCGCCACCACCGGTAGATGGTCTGCTTGCCCGCGCCCGCCCGAGCGGCGATGGCCTCGATCGAGACGTTGGCGTAGCCCACCTCTGAGATCAGCTCGCGCGTGGCCTTGAAGATCGCCTGCCGGGACTGTTCGCTGCGGCGGGCGGGGTTCGGCTTCCTGGCGATGGACATGCGGGTGAGGATAGCAGAACTACGAGACGAGACGGTCCGTCTTGACATGGCGAAGGGGGTGACTGCAAGATTGAGGCCACAGGACGGCGAGACGCAACGTCTCGCCATGGTTGATGATCTCAAGGAGGTGAAGGCCGTTGACGACCGCCCGAGTATGGTTCATCACCGGCGCGTCCCGGGGCCTGGGCAGGGCATTCGCCGAGGCCGCGCTGGCCGCGGGAGACCGGGTCGTGGCCGCCGCCCGCAATGTCGACCCGCTCGCGGAGCTGGCCGAGGAGCATCCGGACAGCCTCGTACGGCTGCCGCTCGACGTCTCCGACCGCCAGGCCGTACAGGAAGGGGTGGACCAGGCGGTGGCGGCCTTCGGCAGGCTCGACATCGTGGTCAACAACGCCGGCGGACTGCTGTACGGCATGGTGGAGGAGGCCACCGAGGAGCAGATCCGGGCCCACCTCGACGTCAACCTCTTCGGCGCGATCTGGGTCGCCCAGGCTGTCGTCCCGCACCTGCGGAAGCAGGGTTCCGGGCACATCCTCCAGGTCACCTCGATGGGCTCCGGGGGCGGTTTCGCCTCCGTCGGGTTCTACGGAGCGGGCAAGTCGGCGCTCGACTCGGTCAGCCAGGCGCTGGCGATGGAGGTCGACTCCTTCGGCATCAAGGTCACCATCGTGCAGATGGGCGGCTACAACACCGGGCTGTTCACGACGGGCACCACGACGACGCAGGCTCATCCGGCCTACGGGCCCCTGCGGGTCAAGCTGGCCGAGATGTGGGGCGAGGACGCCGGCCCCGACCCGGCCACGGCCGCTCCCGTCATCATGGAACTGGTCGACCTGCCGAATCCGCCGCTGCGGCTGATCGTCGGCAGCAACTCCTACGACCTCGTCCAGCAGATGGACCAGGCCCGTACCGAGGAATACCGCGCCTGGGAGCACCTCAGCCGCAAGGCACTCGGCTGACCGGTGAGCCGCGGAGGCCCTGTGTCCACGCATCGCCCTGGCCGGCACGAACTCGGCCAGAACTTCCTCACCGACCGGACCACGATTGACACCATCGTCGACCTCGTCGCGCGAACCCACGGATCGATCACCGAAATCGGCACCGGAGACGGTGCGCTGACCCTGCCGCTGCAGCGGCTGGGCAGACATCTGACCGGAATCGAGATCGACAACCGCCGGGCCGTACGGCTGGCACGGCGCACGAACCGATCGACCACGATCGTCAACGCGGACTTCCTGCGCTACAAGGTGCCCACAACGCCCCATGTACTCGTCGGCAACCTCCCCTTTCACGAGACGACCGCGATGCTCCGCCGGATCCTCCGTTCACCCGGATGGACCGATGCCGTCCTGCTCGTTCAATGGGAGGTCGCCCGCCGCCGCGCCGGAGTCGGCGGCGCGACGATGATGACGGCGCAGTGGTGGCCGTGGTTCGAGTTCGCTCTCATCGGCCGGGTCCCCGCCGCGGCCTTCCGCCCGCGACCGAGTGTCGACGGTGGCTTGATGACGATCACCCGCCGGGCGCGCCCGCTCGTCGAACGCCCGGAACAGGAGCGCTATCAGGACCTCGTGCATCGGGTCTTCACCGCCAAGGGACGTGGCCTTTCGCAGATCGTCGCCGCCGCGTCCCCTGAGATCCCGAGACAGCGAGTCCAGGGATGGATCAGGAAGCATCAGATCAGCCCCATGGCCCTTCCCAAGAGCCTCACCGCCGGACAGTGGTCCGATCTGTTCCGGCTTCATGACGAGTGCCGATCGTTCGCCCCAGCACGACAGACCGGCTGCCACAGATGACCCAGCCCAACTCGCCATCCGCGCCTGCACAAGAGACACCGCGAGCGTCAGGGAAGATCGCCGACAAACCCATCGCTCGCGGGTGAGGGCGAATGTCAGAATCGCCGCCATGGAGCCCGTTTCGCTGACGACACCACGTCTGCTGCTGCGTCCTCATGATTCCGGCGACGAGGACGCGGTCTTCGCCGCCTGCCAAGATCCGGGCATCCAGCGGTGGACGGACTTCCCGACACCGTACGAACGCCGACATGCGGCCTTCTACCTGGGCCAGATGGTGCCGCGTGGCTGGCGTGATGACACGATGTACCACTTCGCGGTGGAAGCCCGGGACGACGGAGATCTGGTCGCGTCCGTCAACGTGCACCGCCACCATGACACGTGGGCGATCGGCTACTGGACCGTGGCGGAGCACAGGGGCCGCGGCTACGCGGCGGAGGCGGTGCGCGCCCTGGCCATCTGGTCCTTCACCGAGTTGGGGGTGCAGCGCCTGGAGTGGCGGGCGGAGGCGGGCAATACGGCCTCCTGGGCGGTGGCGAAGAAGGTCGGCTTCGTCATGGAGGGGGTCCTGCGCGCGGCACAGACCAGCGGCGACTCGCTGAGGGACACCTGGATCGGCGCTCTCCTGCCCTCCGACCTCGGGTTGCCTTTCGCCACCCCCTACCTCGCCGCACAGGCGGACGCTCCGGCTTGACGAGTCCTGGCCGGGCAGTGGGGTTCCGGGCGCGAGGTCGGCGGCGGTTGATCGTGATTTCGACTCTCGGGACAATGGTGCAGGAGTCAGTACGCCCTGGCCGCGGATCCGGAGGAGGCGCGTGTGTCCGCGTTCGAGGCACTGCAGCCGCACGACCCACCCAGCGTGGGACCGTACCGGCTGGAGGCGCGGCTGGGCGCCGGCGGGATGGGCCGGGTCTTCCTGGGCCGGTCGCGGAGCGGGCGTGTCGTAGCGGTGAAGGTCGTTCATCCGGAGCTGGCCGCCGATCGCGACTTCCTGCAGCGTTTCACGCGCGAGATCACCCTGGCCCGTACGGTGAGCGGGTTCTTCACCGCCGGGGTGGTGGACGCCGATCCCGAAGGGACGCCGCCGTGGCTGGCGACCGCCTACGTGCCCGGCATGTCCCTGGACGAGGCCATCGGTGAGCACGGGCCGTGGCAGGAGAAGGACGTCCTCGCCGGCCGAGGCGCTGGAGTCCATCCATGCCGCGGGCGTGGTGCACCGGGATCTGAAGCCGTCCAACGTCCTGCTGGGCGCGGACGGCCCGCGGGTCATCGACTTCGGGATCTCCGTGGCCGTCGAGGGCAGCAAACTGACCAGGACCGGCGTCGCCGTGGGCACGCCGGGCTTCATCTCGCCCGAGCAACTGACGGGCGCGCCCGTGGGGCCCGCCGGCGACGTGTTCTGTCTCGGGGCGGTGCTCGCGTTCGCCGCCACCGCCACCGGGCCCTTCGGCGGCGGGTCGTGGCAGGGGCTGTGGTACCGCACGGTCCACGAGGAGCCTGATCTCGCGGCGCTCCCGCCGAGGCTGCGCTCGCTCGTGGGACGGTGCCTCGCGAAAGCGCCCGAGGAACGGCCGACCGCCACGGCGTTGCTGGACGAACTGGCGGGCAACGTCGCGGGTGGCGGCCGGCTCGCCGAGCTGTACGTCGAGGCCAGGTGGCTGCCCGCCCCCGTCGCCCAGGTCGTACGCACTCTCGTCGCCACCCCCGCGCCGCTGCCTCCGCCAGAGCCGGACGATGCCGCCACCCCCGAAACCGCCGCAGCCTCCACAGCCGCCGCGGAGGGGCGAACGGTCGCCGACGCGCCGGAGGTTCGGCCGCCCGGGTCGCCGTTGAGGGCCGCTGCCGCGGCGGCGGCCGCGAGACGAGGCGCGGCCACCGCGGCGCGCCCGTCCGGCCAGAACACCATGTCCGCTCGGAACACCATGTCCGCTCAGAACACCATGTCCGGCCGGAGCGCTCCGACCCGTCCGGCCGCTCATGCCCACAAGAAGACTCTGTACCACCGGAGCCCTCTGGCCGAGCAGGCCCTGCGCAGGGTCAGGTCACGGACCACGATGCTGATCATGATCGCGATCCCGCTCGTCATGCTGGCTGTGGCCATTGCCGACGCGCTGACGGGTTGACGGCCCGGCCGTCCACCGCTCTCAGCGGACGGTCCCGTTCCACTGCCAGCGTTGTCTGCGGGCATGACCGGGCAACTCGGCGCGGCCGGTGCACCACAGGAGGATCTCGGCCGCGTCCTCGCCGTCCGGAGCCTCGGGGAAGAGGCGGCGCAGCGCGGGGGCGCACAGGTGCTCCGGCGGCCGCCAGTCGAGCCCGAGCGCGCGGCTGATGTCCATGCCGTGGACGAGCAGTTCGACGACTCCCATAGAGGCGAAGCCGGGGCCGTCGGAGTGGCCCCACGGATGCCAGGCGCGTACGTCGCCGTCGGCCTCCCGTACGGCGGAGGCCAGGATGTTCGCCGCGATCCCGATCCCTTCCAGGCACTCGGGGATGTCAGCCTGGGGGTCGAGCGAGGCGAAGAGGGTGATGTACCGGCCGGGGGGACGGGCGATGAGCAGACCCGCGTAGCCGACGACGCCCAGGGCGATGTGGTCGAGTGTGGCCCTGCAGGTCCATTCCAGCCCTGCGGCGTTGCGCGTCCAGTCCTGGTTGGCGCCTTTCTCAAGGATCGCGGTGGTTTCGTCGGCCGCCTCGAGGACGAGCGCGGCCCAGCCCGCATTGTTCATGCGCTGGGCGCCCTGAAGTGGTCGATGATGCGGGCGTAGCTGTCGAGGGCGTGGCCGCGGCCGACCGCCTCGGTGATGAGCTTCTCGGTGTACTCGGCCAGGGTCGCGTCGATGCCGCGTATCCGGCTCTCGTGGATGAGGTGCCGGACGGGCGGGACCTGGGTCTCCAGCGTGGCGTCCTCGGCGGCGTAGGAGCCCGCGTCGATCTGGGGTGCGTACGCCGTCAGGAACGACGCCACGCCCTTGAGCCAGTCCGTGGCCATCGGCACGAAATCGGTCGCCGCGATCTTCTCACTGTCCATGAGCGCCGCGGCGTGCATGAACCCGTTGAACGTCGACCACATGATCCCGAGCAGCGCGACGTCGTAGAGAGAGGGAAGGCCGACGTCGGAACTGACGAGCGTGGTGCCGCCGCCCAGCACCGAGAGGGTCTTCTCGTGCGTCTCGTACAGTGACGGCGAACCTCCGTACAGGATCGCCGTGTCCGGCGCACCGATGCCCGGAGGGGTCATCATGATCGCCCCGTCCAGGTATTCGGCCCCGAGCCCCGCCGCCCATGTGGCCATCGCACGCGCCTCGTCGGACGCGCCCGACGTGAGGTTGACCAGGACGCGGCCGGACAGCGCGGCTTCCGCCGGGGCGAGCAGCTCGCGTACGGCGTCGTAGTCACGTACGCAGATGACGACGAGCGGGGCGGCGGCGATGGCGGCGTCCACCGTCGGGGCCTCGCTCGCACCGGCCTCGACCAGGGCCTGCGCCTTGCCCGGGGTACGGTTCCAGATGGTCGTGGGGTGGCCGGCGGCCACGAAGGCGGCGGCCAGTGCCCGGCCCATCAGCCCCATGCCGATGACCGTGACGGGAGTTCCTGCCATGTCGATCTCTTCCTGTCCGTTTCAAGAGGTGGCGGTGCACCACGATGACAGCGCGGGACGGCGCCGGAAACTGGCAGGAGTGCCGACATTCACCAAATTGCTGCCATAGAGTGGGCGCATGAGTGCTGGTTCCGTCGCGCTGGTCGTGATCGACGACACCATCTCGATGTGGGACATGTACGAGCTGGGCATCGCCACGGCGGTCTTCGGCATCTCCCACACCGATCTCGTGGACCCGTGGTACGACCTGCGGCTCGTCGGGATGCGCCCGGGGACGTCCTCGTCGGCGCCGGGGTTCACGTTGAACGCGCCGTACGGGATCGAGGAGCTGGACCGCGTCGACACGGTGATCGTCCCGGTGGTGCCGGAGGCGTACATGCGCGGCGACCTCGAGCTGCCCGAGGAGCTGCTCGACGCTCTCCGCCGGGCCGGCGCCGCGGGAGCGCGGCTGGTCTCGCTCTGCAACGGCGTGTTCGCGCTCGCCGCCGCCGGACTCCTCGACGGCCGCCCCGCCACCGCGCACTGGGAGCACACCCAGGAGCTGGCCGAGCGGTACCCGAAGGTGAAGGTCGACGATTCGGTCCTGTACGTCGACGACGGCGACGTGCTCACGAGCGCCGGGCTCAGCGGCGGTCTCGACCTGTGCCTGCACATCGTCCGCCGCGACCTCGGCGCGCAGGTGGCCAACCAGCTCGCCCGCCGCCTCGTGGTGCCCGCCCACCGGCCGGGCGGCCAGGCCCAGTTCGTCGAACGCGCCGTCGCCGTGACCGACGACGGCATCGCCCCCGTACTGCACTGGGCCCTTGAGCACCTCGACCGTCCGCTCACCGTCGACGACCTGGCCGCCCACGCCGGGATGAGTGTGCGCAGCTTCCACCGCAACCTCCGGGCGGCGACCGGCACGAGCCCGATGAAGTGGCTGCTCCATCAGCGGCTCGCCCGCGCGCAACTCCTCCTGGAGACCACCGACCTGTCCATCGAGCAGATCAGCGAACGCAGCGGACTCGGCAGCGCGAACAACCTCCGCCACCACTTCGCCGCGCACCTTGGAGTGGCGCCCACGGAATACCGGCGAGCCTTCCCCTGCCCCGCGCCCGAACCCGCTGAGCCTGTGCCTAAGCCTGGGCCTGGACCGCGAACGCCCGGTGGGACGCGTCCGAAGCTGTCGACGACGCCCGCCTGAGCGAGGCGGAGGCGGGCGAGTCGCGGCTGCTCACGCGTTCGGTTACCGCTCCGTCCACCCCTCGTCCGTGCTGTCCCCAGGAAGCACCCACACCGGCACGTCAGGCCGGGTCATCGCCCGCAGCAGCGTCGTCTTGCCGGTCGTCTTCGAGACACGGTAGATCGCCATCCCGGTCCTGGTCTTCGACCGGACGATCAGGCGACCCGCCTGATCGAAGTCGACGTCGTCGATGTACTGCCCGCTCGGCAACCCCACGGCCACCGTACGGCTCACCTTGCCGGTGCGCGCGTTGAACAGGCGCAGCTTGCGTTCTTTGTCCGTCGTGCCGACCACCACCGCCGCCGCGGCGTAGTCGTTCGCCAGCGCGTCCACCGGCTTCTTCAAGCCCACCCGGACCCGCAGCTTCCGGTCGAACATCGCCGGGCCCTTTCCGTCCCACAGCAGCACTCGCTTGCTGTCCGGGGTGAATCCCATGAAGACCCACTCATACGTCACCCCGGGACGATCCAACCTCTTACCCGTCGGCACATCGGCAAGGACGCCCAACCCCGGCCCCGAAGTGCTCGTGACCACGAAACCGCCGTCGTTCGACACCAACGGCCACTCCTCGTTGATCGTGAACGCCGTGTAGCTCCGCGACACCACCCTTTCCTTACCGTTCAGGGTCCGCTCGACGAACCGGCCATCCGACTTCCGGAAATAGAGAAAATGCCGCCCATCCCCACTGACCAGGAACGCCGCCCGCGAACCCGGGTTGACCGCATCGGCCGGCGCCTTGGCGAGCGCCTCCGGCACCTTGACCACCTTTCCATCGGTCAACACCAGCTCCCAGCCCTGCGTTCGTTGCGCATACGCGATCGTGACCGGCGCGACCGCCGCCGCGGCAGCAGGCTGTCCAACGGGTGCTACGGCGGTCAGAAGGAGTGCAACGAGAGCCATACGGAATTTCATGCCTCATGAGATGCCAGAAGTTCCCAGAAGGTTGCCGAATGTCCCGACGGAGTTCCCTCCGCTGCCGTGACGGCGTCGGCGTGCGCAGTCAGGGTGCGAGTGGTAGGCGTGGGCATGGCGATCTCCTGATTTCCGCATGATTACCGGCGTGCCTATATGTAGACCATCGGTATATATTGATCACATGAGACAGATGCACGCGGGCTCGGGAGGCATGGCATGAACCCGCTGGCGGCACGCTATCGGCGCCTCCTGGCCTGCTACCCGCGTGAGCACCGGGCGCGGCACGAGCAAGAGATGATGAGCGTGCTGCTGGCGGGGGCGCGGCCGGGGCAGACCCGCCCGGATCCGGCCGACGTGGCCGACCTGCTGTGGGGTGCGCTGCGCGTGCACGGGCGGCGGGCGTTCGGGCCGCTCTCCGCACCCGCCTGGCGGGACGGGCTGGCGGTCGCCGTGGCGCTGTGGCCGTTCCTGATCCTGGTCAGCGTGCTGGCGACCGAGTTCGTACTGGCCGCCGAGTCCCTGCGGATCCGCGGCGTCGCCGCCGTGGTGGAGAGGCCGACCTGGATCCCGTTCGTGGCCGAGACGGTCGTCATCGCGGCCCTGCCCGTGCTGGCCGTGCTCCTCCGTCGCTGGTGGATCGGCGTACTCGGCGCGGTCGCGTTCGCGCTCTACGTCTACCGGGCCGGTCACCCGTACCTGCTGGAGTTGGACACGCTGATGTTCCCGGACCCCGGCCCCGTCCTGCTGGCCGAGGTGTCCGCGCTCGTCATCGCCTTCGTCCCCGCGGCGCACCGGGCCGTCGCGCTCATCCCCAGGCGCGCCGTCCTGCTGTGGGGGGCGCTCGCGCTGGTCGGACTGGCCGCCGGCAAGGCCATTGTGCGCTGGGTGAACGTGATGGTCCACCACGACAGCCTGACCTGGGCAGCCGTGCCATGGTTGGTCGTGGTGGCGCTGACGGCCGGATACGCGTGCCGGTCGGTCGTGGGGCGACGGGCGGCGCTGCTGCTGTTCCTGCCCGCGGCAGCCCTCGGAACCCTCGGAGGCCCGCCCTTCATGTCGGCCTCCGCGGCCCTCACACAGATCGGCTGCGCAGCCCTGGCCTTCACCGCCATGGCCGCCCTGGCCTGGCGCCGGAGCCGTCCGGCCGCTCCGGCGACTGATCACTGAAGATGACGGGCAGGCGCCTCTACTGGATCGGGACCTGAAGGTCGCCGAAGCTGGCGATCTTGACGTTCAGCGTGGTGGCCGTCTCGGGCAGCGCGAACAGGCTCCAGAACTCGCGTTGCCGGCCCGAGGCCGCGAGCAAACCGATCAAAGGGATGGCGATCCGGGAACCCATTTAGCACATAATGCCGCATTTATATCGTGATCGTGTGAATTGCGATGACGGTCCGCGATCACATACGCGGGGCCGCGGCGAAACAGGCTCGTACCGATCAGCAGGAGCCGCCACCGTCCGATGCGGCGGCTCCTTTGTGGGTGCCGTCCAACCGGGTGGCCCGGATGCGTGATGCCGCGACCGACCAGATGATCGCGTAGGAGATGGCGAGGGCGCCGAGGAGACGCGTGGTATCGGTCATGCCGACGGTCACGGCCATGGGTGCGACGGCGAGTGTCGACACCCCCTGGAACGCCGACGCGAGGCTGAAGACGAACACCATGACCCGTCCGCGGATGTGGTCGGGTGTCGCCAGTTGCAGACCGTTGAGGGCGAGGATCGCGCACGCGCCCACCCCGATGTGGCCCACCAGGGCCGCGGCCATCGCCGGGCCGAGGCTGGTGCTGTGGGCGAGGAGCAGATATCCCAGGCCGAAGACGGCCAGGGCCGCCGCGGCCACGTACAGCCGCCGACGGGTCGAGCCGCCCGTGAGCCATCTGCCCAGGAAGGGCCCCAGTACGGCGCCGAGCCCTTGCGCAAGATACAGGGCGCCGACTCCCGCATCGCCGACCTGAAAGCGATCGAGGGCGTAGAGGGGCAGGAGTCCGACCATTCCGTAGCAGAGACGCAGCCCCGCGGTGAGCCACAGCAAGGCCGCCACCACCGGAGCGGTTCGCAGAAAGCGCCATAGCTCGGTCGTATCGGCTCTCATCCGCAGCCGACGCGTCGTCACGGCGCTGGAGAAGGGCCGCTTGATCCTCGCGACGAGCAGCGCGGAGAGCACGAACGAGGCGCCGTCGATGAGCAGGGTGGCCGAGGTGCCCCATGCCGCGGTGACCACGCCTCCCAGACCGGCGCCGACGAGCAGGCCGGCCGAGTACAGGCTGCCCAGCACGGTCTGGGCCAGTGGCAGATCCTGGCTGGTGACGAGGTTCGGCAGCGCGGCCTCGGGGATGGGGCCGGCCACCGCGGCGAACAAGGAGAGCGCGGCCAGGCAGCCCAGCGCCAGCGCCACGGAACCGGCGTGAAAGGCGATCAGCAGGCCGATGACCGGCACGACCGAGCCCAGGTCGCACGCGACTCGAAGGCGTTGCCGGTCGAAACGATCGGTGAGCGGGCCGATCAGCGGGAACAGCACCACTCCTGGAAGGGAGTGGATCGCGAACAACAGCGCCGTCAGCCCTGGCGAGCCGGTGTGCTGGTAGACGAACCCGCTCAAGGCGACGAAGGTGAACCAGTCGCCTGTCAGGCTCAGCGCGCAAGCACCGATGAGGCGGCTGAAATCGGCGTTGCCCCGTAGCAACGCGAAGAGGTTTCCGGAAGATCGACGGTATGCGGACAGCACTCGGTGACTCCAGCAGTGGATGATCCCGGCTGGTGACCGGGAAAGGTCGACGAAGACGACGTCGTCGGCCCGGCAGCTCGCGGGCTGCGGGGCATCTGCTGGTCAGGCACAGAGGTACTGCATGGCCGCATGATAGATCATCGACACCGCACCACGTCGAGAGGTCTTCATGCCCTTCGATGGTCTGAACAAATTCGAGTGCGTACGAGTCCCGCCGGGTGTTGCATGAGTCGGATGATCGACGAACCGATGGAACGACTCCGCGAAGCCGCCCGACGCACCCGCGAGCTGGCCCGAAGCCGGGCGGTCACCGGCCAGGGGCACCACGACGCCGACAACGACGTCGGCACGATCGGCACGGACGGCGCCCTCGGGTTCGACCCGTTCCCCCTGCTCGAAGCCCTCCACCGCCACGGCGTCCGAGCCGTCGTGATCGGGCAGGTCGCCGGCATCATGCATGGCTCCACCGAGCTGACCGGCGATCTGGACCTGCTCTGGGACGGCACCCCGGCGCACGCCCCAGCCCTGGCGGCCGCCCTCGCCTCCGTCAACGCCCAGCTCTTCGACGACGCGGGCAACCCCGTGGCGACCCACCCGGATTCCCTTCTCCGCCCCAAAGTGGAGTTCACCTCACCCGGAGCCGGCGGCGACTGCTGCACCCCGGCGCTCCCCTGGGGCGGCATTCGCGTCGAAGAGTCACTCGACCGCGCAGTCACCGCAGTCGACCCAGGCGGCCTGGAAGTCCACTACGTCTCCCGGGAAGACCTGATCCGGATGCGCCGCGCCATAGGCCGCCCCAAGGATCTCCGGCGAGCGGACGAACTGGACTCGCTCGCCCCGCACCGCCGAGGCTGACGGCGTCCGTCGGTCGGCTCTCCCGCTGCGCCCGCGTTCCCTGAGGCCCTCCGCAAACGTTCTACGTTCACCATCTATTTAACATCCGACGTTGGACGTAGGATGTCCCATCGTAACCTTCTCCCCCCAGGAAGGGCGAAATCATGCACGATGGCTATCCCCCGGAGGGCCGTGCCGGGCTCCGCTCCCGGCTCCGCCGGGCGGGCGTGGTAATGGTGTTCACCGGCTTACTCGTCAGCACGTTCTCCGCCCCGGCGAACGCGACGCCGGAGGAGACCCCCTCCGCCCCGGCGAGCGCAACGCCGGAGCAAACCCCCTCCACCCCGGCGAACGCGACGCCGGAGCAAACCCCCGAGACCGGCGCGACCACCGGCGCCGCACCGTTCGTGAACGAGCAGGTGCTCTACAAACAGGGCGACTTCGGATACGGCTGCTTCCGGATCCCCGCCGTCGTACGGGCCACGAACGGCATGCTCCTGGCGTTCGCCGAGGGCCGGGTGAAGGACTGCGGCGACGACGAGGACATCGACCTCGTGCTGCGCCGTTCCGCCGACGGCGGGCAGACCTGGGGACCGCTGCAGGTGGTCTCGGAGGGCAACGGCACGACCCACGGCAACCCGGTGCCGGTCGTTGACGAGCGCACCGGGCGGGTCGTGCTGGTGAGCACCCACAACGGCGCCGACCCGTGCCCGAACGGCTGTGACCGCGACCCCTGGGTGCAGTTCAGCGACGACCACGGGGCCACCTGGTCGGCCGCCAGGGAGATGACCGAGGGCAAGCGTCCGGAGTGGAACTTCTGGTACGCCACCGGCCCGATGCACGGCATCCAGCTCAAGAACGGCCCGCACGCCGGCCGGCTGATCGTCGGGGCGAGCTTCGAGAGCTGGGACCGGGTCGGCAAACACGTCTACGGCACGCACCTGCTGTACAGCGACGACAGCGGGGTGACCTGGAACATCGGCGCGGAGACGTCCCGCGACGACGGCACGGTCATCGCCCAGGAGGTCACCGTCGTCGAGCTGAACGACGGACGGATCTACGCCTCGGCCCGCGAACGCGGCACCGACGACGGCAGCCGGGGGTACTCGACCAGCAGCGACGGCGGTGAGACGTGGGACGACCCGTTCCGCACCATGCCGGCGCTGGCGACGACCGACGTCCAGGCGTCGCTGCTGCGGTTCAGCGACGAGCGCATCTTCTTCTCCTCGCCGATGCACCCGGGCGCCCGGGAAGCGATGGGGATCCGGTCGTCCTACGACCAGGGGAACAACTTCGAGACCTGGAACGAGGGCAAGGTCTTCCACTGGGGGCCGTCCGCGTACTCGGACATGGTGCGTCTGGACGGTGACCAGGCGGCCCTGATGTACGAGGCCGGCAACATCTCGCCGTACGAGCAGATCCGGTTCACCCGGTTCAACGAGGCGTACCTGGAGACGCCGAACGGCACCCCGCCCAACTTCCCCGCACCCCCGCTGCCCGGTCCGACAACGCTGGACAGGTCGCCGAACGCCAACAAGGCGTATGTCCGCGGCGGCGCGACGACCACCCCCGGGCGGTTCGGCAACGGGCTGGCCCTCGACCGGGTGGACGACCGGGTGGAGGTGCCGTTCGACGACTCCATCGACCTCGGCGGGGATGACTTCACGCTGACCTCGTGGTTCCGGTACTCGGAGCTGACCGGCGCGCACTCGATCCTCTGGTTCCACAAGGTGGACAGGGGCACCAACCCGCCGGCGCTGTGGCTGCGGGCCGAACCGGCCAACAACCGCATCCGGGCGTTCCTCGGCGTCGACCGGTACGACGTGACCGTGCAGTCGACGAGCGCGTACAACGACGGGCAGTGGCACTTCGTGGCGGTCCAGCGGGTGGACGGCCAGTTCCGGCTCCTGGTGGACGGCGTACTGGTCTCGTCGGCGGCGGCACCGGCCGGTTCGCTGACCCTCGGCAAGGAGTTCGGGATCGACGGGATCCACGTCGGACAGCGGATGGACGGTGCGGACCGCTTCCGCGGAACGCTGGATGAGGTACGCGTCTACCGGCGCGCCCTCAGCACCGCCGAGCTGGACCTGATCCGGCAGCGGAACCTCTCGATCGGCGGTCAGCTCGGGCTGCGGCTGCCGTTGGACACGGTCGGCTAAGGGATACGGCTAAGGGATACGCACTGCTTGGCGATGGCGCTCGCGACCCGGCGAGCGCCATCGCCTCGCCTCTCCTCGCTTCACCTCACCTCGCCTCGCTTTGCGTGAACATCCCATGTCCCGAACGAGTGTGCGGGACTGGCCATAACCTCCCGGTGGGACCTCTGTGTCGTCGGCGTAAACTTTCCTGGCCTCCGCTGGTCTTTCAGGACCGAGAGGTGGGATGTTTGACGCAAGGTCTTCGACGAGCCTGGGGGTGGCATGCGTACACGTGACGGCGCGTCGCTTCAGGAGCGCATCGTCGCCCTGATTCACGAGCGCGGGCTGGCCGCCGGGTCACCGATGCCGACCGAAGTGCAGTTGATGGAGCTGCTCGGGGCGAGCCGCAACAGCGTACGCGAGGCCGTACGGGCCCTTCAGGCGCTGGGCATCGTCGAGATCCGGCACGGTCACGGGACGTTCGTCGGGCACGCGTCGCTCGACGCGCTGACCCCGTCGTTCGCCTTCCGGGTGCGTTCTGGGCCGGGCGGGATCCGCGCGCTGCAGGATCTGGTCGAGGTTCGCGAGCTGCTCGAGACCGGGCTGATCGGCGAGGTGGCGGAGAGCACCAGCGCCCCCAGGCTCGCCGCGCTGGAGGCCCTGGCCAATGGCATGGATCGGGACCGGGAAGCGGATCGGGCGTTCCACTCGCTGCTGTACGACGCGTGCGGCAACGAACTGGTGCTGCAGCTCATCGGCCTGTTCTGGGACGTCTACCACGAGGTCGAGCCGACGCTCGGCCCGCCGGAGGAGCGCACCGCGGAGATCGCCGTCAACCACCGCCGGATCGTGGCGGCGCTTCGCGCCCAGGACGCCGAGGCCGCCCGGGAGGCGATGCGGCTGCACTTCCGCGACGTCAAGGCGCGCATCGCACGGGCGGAGGCCCGCCTACCCACGCCGACCTGACCCGCTCACCCCAGACCCGCTCACACCAGACCGGCTCACAGTTGCCGGGCGGGTTCCCACCCAGATCTCTTCAGGCCGACGGCGAAATACTCACTCGGCACCGGGTACGACCATGGGGCAGGCGCCACCGCCCCGCGGTAGGTGTTGAGGATCTTTGCCGCATGGTCGAGGCAGTTGTTCTCGAACAGGTCATAGCCCCACTTCTTCGCGTCCTTGGCGAGCGCGGCGGCGGCCCCGACGGCACTGGTGGGCGTGTCCTTGCAGCGGTATCGCGTGTAGTCGATCCGGTTCGTACGGAATACGGACTTCACGGTGTCGAAGGTGCCCCGCCGCCACCAGGCACCGTTGAACGCCCCTTTCGGGACATGGCGGTCGCCCGCCTCGTTGCTGTCGGTGGACCCGAAGATCCATTGCGGGCTGTCGTCGATCCGGAACGCCCAGCCCACATGCCCGAGCACGGGCACCCCGGTCAGCGAGAGGAACATGCACACCCGTCCCGGACCGAGGGCGTACGCGGGGCTGCCGACCGACGCGGTGGCCGAGCCGGCGGTGACCAGCGCGCAGAGGGCTACGACGGCGCGCTTCACTGTGATCTTCATCGGAACGCTGGATCCCTTCGTGCGACGGCCGGCGCGAGGTCAGCGCGATCCGGCCTGGCGAGGTGGATCGGACACTCCGAGGATGATTGAGTTCGGGGATCACCGTCACGTCGGCAGTTCGCGGGACACGGTGTCACGCGAAGGCACCACTCCGACCTGTCCGGGCCGGCACGCCGTGCCGCCTGCGGCGCCGGCCTGATCCGCCGACTGCGTCGGATCGGTCGGGCCCGGCCCGAAACCAGGGCCCAGCACGAAATCAGGGCCCAGCACGAAATCAGGGCCCGCCCCAAGGGGGCGAGCCCTGATCTCGTGATGCGTGCCAGGTCAGGCGGGGACGATGTTCTCCGCCTGCGGGCCCTTCTGGCCCTGGACGACGTCGAAGGACACCTTCTGACCCTCGGTCAGCTCGCGGTAGCCGCCGTTGGCGACGATGTTGGAGTAGTGGGCGAAGACGTCGGCGCCGCCGCCGTCCTGCGCGATGAAGCCGAAGCCCTTTTCAGAGTTGAACCACTTGACGGTTCCGGTAGCCATGCCGATCTCCCTTAGAAAGGTGCAGGAAACTGGAGAATTCGCACCGCGCGAATTCTCGTGTCGCCGCGATGTGCCCATCCGGAGAAGACCGGTAAACGAAAAACGCGCCTGAAGATTACATCTGTCAGGCGCGCAAGAAGTCACTATGGGTGCCATAACTGCAACGTCCGGTAGTCTACCACGCGTGCGGCACTGGTGGCGCACCCAGAGGGGTCCTGGGGCCTCAGGAGCCGTGTTTGTGACGGTGTCCTGCCCTGTCACCAAGCTCACGCCCTGGCGGCACAGACGCGGGAAGGCCACCGTTCTGGCGGTAGCCCGGCGGCACGGGGGCAAGGAGAGGCGGCAGGCCGAGTCTGCTCAGCCAGGGCGGCGGACGGGCTGTCGACCTGGCCGGCGGGGATCGTCAGCGCCGTCAGAATGACAGTCAGCGGCATTTCAGCGACATTCAAGCGAGCACTTCTACGATGCCGTCGCGCGAACCGCTACGGGGGAGTCGATTCGCGCGACTTCGGTCATCGACTCATTCGGCTTTCCATTCCATGCGAACTGTTCCCGGGGGGCGAAGATCTTCAGTGCCAGAATCTTCTCGATCAGCCTGCTCGACTGCCGTGACCGGGACTGCGCCCAGGTCGACGAGGTCGCGCTGACCGTTCCGGCCACGTGACCGAGGCGCCGGGCGACACGGAGTTCCGACTCCTCGGGCCGGTTGGAGTCTGGGCGGGAGACAGGCTGATCGGACCGTCCACGGCCCAACAGCGTTCGGTGCTGGCGGCATTGTTACTGAGGCCCGGCCAGGTGATCCCCCTGGACCATCTGGTGGAGGCAGTGTGGGGAGAGCAGCCTCCGGTCTCGGCGCGCAATGCCGTTCAGGGGTACGTGTCACGGTTGCGGCGGATCCTCGCCCTCGTCCCGGACACGGAGCTGGTCACGTCTCCCCCGGGCTACCGGCTGGACCTCGATCTGATGCGAGTGGATCTGTACCGGTTCCGTGACCTGGTCGGTCAAGCCGGGTCGAGTGGTCCGGAGGAGGCCCGAGGGCTGTTCCGGCAGGCGCTCGGCCTCTGGCGCGGGGCACCGCTGGCGGACACGGCAGGTCCCTGGCTGCAGGAAACCTTCGGAGCGGCGTTGCGGGACGAACGGCTGACCGCCCTGGAGGACCGCATCGCGGCCGACCTGCGATGCGGACGTCACCGCGAACTGCTGGCCGAGCTGCCGATGTTGCTGAGCGAGCATCCGGTGCGGGAGCGGCTGGTCCACCTGACGATGATGGCGTTGCACCAGGACGGCCAGCGTGCCGCCGCGCTGGAGGTTTTCCATGACGCGCGGGCCAGGCTCGTCGAGGAGTTCGGCATCGAGCCGGGCGGCGAGCTGCAGGACCTGCAACGGCGGATCCTCAACGCGGACTCCGCGGCGGCACAGTGGACATATGACGGGAGCCCGGAGTACACCGCCCCGGTTCCCGCGGAGTTGCCGGCCGACGTGGCGACGTTCACCGGGAGGGCCGCCGAGGTGGCCCGGCTGACCGGCTTGCTCGGCGCGGGCGGGCGGACCCGGTCCGGGGTCTGCCAGATCAGCGGGATCGGCGGGATCGGCAAGTCCGCCCTGGCCATCCACGTGGCCCACGCGGTCGCCGATCGTTTCCCCGACGGGCAACTGTACGTGAACCTGCAGGGCGCCACACCGGAGGCCAATCCGGTCACCCCGCTGGCGGCACTCGGCAGGTTCCTGCGCTCGCTCGGCGTGGCCGACTCCGCCGTACCGGCGGACGTGGAGGAGGCCGCCGCGCGCTTCCGGACCCTGACCGGCGGCAAGAGGTTGCTCGTCGTGCTGGACAACGCCCGCGACGCGGCACAGGTACGACCGCTGCTGCCGGGCAGCCCCACCTGCGCGGTGCTGGTCACCAGCCGCAGGAGGCTCGCCTCGGTCGAGGACCCGGTCGAGGACTCGGTCCAGGTCCCGCTCGATGTGCTCAGCGACGAGGAGGGACTGGCCCTGCTGAGCGGGGTGGCCGGCGCGGGCAGGATCGCCGACGAGCCCGCCGCGGCGGCCGACGTGGTCCGGCTCTGTGGAAACCTGCCGCTGGCGCTTCGCCTGGCCGGAGCCCGGCTGAGCGCCCGGCCCAGTTGGCCGGTGTCGACGTTGGCGAGCCGGCTGGTCACCGCACGGCGCCGGCTCGACGAGCTGCGGATAGACGACCGCGCGGTGCGTGCCGGCTTTCAGGGCAGTTACCAGGACCTGCTGACCAGTTCGCGTGGTGAGGCGGCCGCGCGGATGTTCCGGCTCGTGGGTCTGCTGGACGGGCAGGACCTCGGCCTCGCCGTGGCCGCTGCGCTGGCCGGCACCTCCGACGAACAGGCCCAAGATCTGCTCGACCACCTGGTAGACGCTCAACTGGTGGAAAATCACGCCCCTGACAGATATCGCCTGCACGACCTGCTGCGGCTGTTCGCCCGCGAGCGGGCAGGCGAAGAGGAGAGCGCGACGGCTCGGCAGCAAGCCGTGGAGCGGGTCCTGCACTGCTACCTCGCGACTGCGCGTACCGCGGTCGGCATGATCAAGGGCAGCGGCTTGTGGCGCTCCGCCGTCGGGCCGGAGGCGCTCACCCATCAGGGGGTCAGGCTGGAGACCAGCGAGGACCTGCACGCCTGGATCGACGCCGAGGAGGACAACGTGCTGGCCGTCATCGGCCAGGCCGCGCACACCCCCGCCGCCGGGCTCGCGGTCGCGCTGGCCATGAGCTTCGCCGTCTCTCTGTACGAGCGGGGCCACTGGCTCAAGCAACTCGCCGTCTGCCGGCTCTCCACACAGGCCGCCGAGCACACCGGGGAGTTGCTTCTCAGCGCGCACGCCTACGGTGATCTCGGCTTCGCCCAGATCTGCACTGGTTGGACGGCCGAGGGGCTCGTCCACCTCCACCGGTCGCTGGCCGCCTACCAGGAGGTCGGTCACCCGCCCCGCGAGGTGGCTCTGCTGGACCAGATAGGTCTCGCCTATCGCGCCTTGGGCAACTTCGAGAAGGCCATCGAATATCACCTGCGGTCCCTGGACGCCGAACGCGGGCTGGCGGATGCCAGGCCCTGGCACGAAGGGGTCATCCTCACCCATCTCGGACTGGCGTACCAGCGGGCCGGGCGATTCGACGAGGCCGTCGATCTGCACACGAGGGCGATGGCGACGTTCCGGTCCTTCGGGTCCGCCCTCGACATCGTGTCCGTTCAGGTGCATCTCGGCGAGGCGTACCGGCTGGCGGGCGATCCGGACGAGGCCGTACGCCAGTACCGGCAGGCACTGGCGCGCTACCGAGCCGATGGTCGCATCGCCGACTATCGGGAGGCGGAGATCTCCTGGGGGCTCGGCCTCGCGCTCCACGATCTCGGCGAGTGGGACCAGGCACGGCGGTTCCGGCGGCGATCGGCTGTCATTCTGCACCACCTCGGCCTGGTCAGCGCCGAAGAAAGGCACGCCATGGAAACCACCGCGGAACCCGACACACCACGGGTGATCCGACGACAACTCTGACACCACGTGGAGGTCTCGCGCGGGGGAAAGGTCGTCCGGCATCGCCCAGCGAACGTGGGGATTTACCTGGCGATAAGGTGAGAGCCTGGGCGGAATCGCGGCCTTGCGGTTCCCGGGCGATTCCGGTTCGGAGCGGCGGTGAGCGGCGAAGGTTGGCTTCAGGTGCCGATAGGCCCGCAGGCTCGCCGCTGGCAGACGATCTCACCCGCTCGCAACGTTCTCGCGGTGGCGCGTACGGTGACCACCGCCGGCCGGCTGCTGGACCTCCTGCCGCTGTTCCAGGCCGATCGCCGCGTCCAGTTCCTGTTCACCGTGGGCAGCGGATCGGCGTTCGACGACGGCGTGACCGACTTCCTGCGCGAGGTCCAGGCCCGTACCGTCTCGTGGGAACAGGCCGTCGACACACCGTTCGACCTGGCTGTCTCCGCCAGCGCCAACGGAGACCTGCACCGGCTGAAGGCGCCGCTGCTGCTCGTGCCGCACGGAGCCGGGCACAACCGGCTCCTCGGCTCGGCCGACGGTCGACGGGCCGGGGTGTCCGGCCTGGCCCGGCGGCAGCTCGTACGGGAGGGGCGGGTGATTCCGGCGGCCATCGCGCTGTCGCACCAGGAGCAGTTGGCCCGCCTGGCGCGCGAGTGCCCGGAAGCGGTGCCGCGCGCCGTGGTGACCGGCGACCCGGTCTTCGATCGGATCGTGGCGAACGCGGGGCGGCGCGACCACTACCGGCGGGCCCTCGGCGTCGCCCGCCACCGCAAGCTGGTGCTGCTCAGCTCGACGTGGGGCGAGCACTCGCTGCTCGGCGCGAACAGCGACCTGGTGGCGCGGCTGGTCGCCGAGCTGCCCTTCGACGAATACCAGGTGCTCCTGGTCGCCCATCCCAACGTCTGGTACGGCCATGGCGGCCTCCAGGTGCGGCTCTGGCTCGGCGACGCCCGCGAGGCGGGGCTGATGCTGATGCCTCCCCGGCGGGGATGGCAGGCAGCGCTGCTCGCCGCGGACGTGATCGTGGGCGACCATGGATCGGTCACGTTCTACGGCGCGGCGCTGGGTCGTCCCGTCCTGCTCGCGTCCTCCGGGCGGGAGGCCGAGGAGCTGGACCCCGGCTCCCCCACGGCCGCGTTGTGCCGGGTGCTGCCCCGGCTCGATCCGCGGCGTGGCCTGCGACGGCAGCTCGAGACCGTCATCGCCGACCCTCGAACCCACGAGGAGGTGACCAGCCGTACCCTCGCCATGCCGGGCCGGGCGGAGAGCCTGCTGCGCGGCCTGGCCTACCGGTTGATGGACCTCCCCGAGCGCGGCCACTCCCCCGTCTCCGCACCGCTGGCCGAGCCGTGGGCCGAACGGGACGAGGTGCTCGCGTTCTCGGTGGAGACCGAGGTCCAGGGCTCGTCGGTGTCCCTGCGCCGCTTTCCCTTCGCCCCCGGACCCGACCGGGACGACCAGGACGACCGGGTACGCGAGGTGCACCTCGTCGTGGACGCCCGCGTACTGGACCGGCGGCTGCTGGAGAATGCCGCGATCATCGTCCGCGACGACACGGAGCCGCGGTGGGCGGAGGAGACACTGCGCCGCTACCCGGGTTGTCACCTCGCCGCCGAGATCGTCGATACCGGACTGGTCCACCTGACCCGGCGGGACGGGCAGCGCCTCGAGGTCTCCGCACCCGACCGTCCGCCGGATGCCTGGTGCCTGCCGTCGGCTGTGTACGGCTGGTTGACGAGTGGCCACGAGCCGCGCGACATCACCATCCACCTGGGTGGGCAGCACCTCCGCATCAACATCACCCCCCCCCGGCCCTTTTGAGGTCACCCGCGGCCCTTTTGAGAACACCCGCGGCCCTTTTGGGGCCACCTCCGGTCCTTTTGAGGTCGCCCCGGGCTCGGAACCGCCTGGCGGCTCAGCCGATGGCGGCCAGGCGCGCGCGTAGCGCGTCAGCCTTGGGCACGTTGCCCGTGGCCAGGCAGATCGCGACGGCCCGCCCCAGATGGGCCTTGGCCCGTTCGCGGTCGCCGGCGTCGTCGGCCAGTTCGGCGAGCAGCTCCCACGCCTGCAGTTCGCGCACCGGCGCGTCGCCCTCGCCCAGGAGGGCCGCGGCCGTCTCCGCCGATCGCACCGCCCGCGCGTGGTCGCCGAGCGCGCGATGGGCCTCGCTCATGCCGAGCTGGATGCGGCCCTGGCCGGCGCTGTCGTGGGAGGGGAGCAAGGACTGCGCGCGTTCGAAGGCCGCGAGCGCCTCGCCGTAGCGGCCCTCCCGATTGTTCGCCAGACCGATGTGGTAGCTCTGCAGGCCCACCCCGCGCTGGTTTCCGGCCTCCTGGTGAATGGCCAGCGCCGCGGCGAAGCGCTCGACGGCCCTGCCCGGCTCTCCCTGCGCCAGGGCCGCGCGCCCGAACGACTCCAGGACCACCGCCTCCATCCGGCGCTCGCCCGAGTCGAGAGCCGCCTGCCACGCGCGGCGCAGCTCCTCGTCCGCCTGCTCGTACGCCCCGAGCTCCACGTGAGCGCGGGCCAACTGGTTCCGCATCCGGGCCTCCACGGCGAGCGCGCCGAGGCGCAGTGCCGCCTCCACTCCCAGCCGGTTGACCTCCAGCCAGTCCGCGTAGTGGCCGCGGTCGTGGTGCAGCGGCCACAGCGCCTCGGCGACCTGCCAGACGAGGTCGTCCCACTCGCGGGCCGCCGCCGCGCGTACGACGGCGAGCACGTTGGTCCGCTCCGCCTCCAGCCACTCGACGGCCTCACCACGGGTGCCGAACGGCTGCCCCACCGCCGAAAGCCGCGCCCCGTGGTCGGCCAGGCGCAGGCGCCGCCCCATCGCGGCATCGGCGGCGGCCACCTGTCCGACGTACCACTCCGCCACCCGTCGCAGCGCCGCCTCCCGCTCCCGCGCGGGCTCCTGTCTCTGCCCGCACCGAGCCGCGTGCAGCCGGACGAGATCGTGGAAGCGATACCGGCCCTCCTCGGCCTCCTCCACGAGGTTGGCGTCGAGGAGCAGGTCGAGCGCCTCTTCCGGCTGGTGAGCCAGGACGGCCCGGACCGTGCCGAGCCCGAAGTCCGCGACCGGGATCGCACCCAGCAGGCGGTAGAGCCGGGCCGCCGTCTCAGGCAGCCCTTCGTACGCCGACTGGAACACCGCCTCCACCCTGGCCCTGCCCTCCGACGTCAGGCGGTCGAGACGCTGCTCGGCGTCGGTCAGCTCACCGACCAGCCGGGCGATCGTCCAGGCGGGACGCTGCGCCAGCCGCGCTCCCGCCACCCGCAGCGCGATCGGCAGGCCGCCGCACAGCCGCACCAGCTCGCCGGCCCACTGGGGCTCGGCCGCCACGCGGTCGTCACCCAGCATGCGGGCCAGCAGCGACACTCCCTGCTCCGCCTCCAGCGGCGCCAACCTGACCGGCCTGGCCCCGGCGACGAGCAGCTCGCCGAGCTGGCGGTGGCTGGTCACGACCACCGCGCTGCCGGCGGAGGCGGGGCACAGCGGCGTCACCTCCGCGGCGTGCTCGACGTTGTCCGCGAGCACCAGCAGCCGCAGGTCCGCCGTCAGGGAACGGAACATGCCCGCCCGCTCCGCCAGCTCGGCCGGGATCCACGACTCGTGCACGCCGAGCGCGCGCAGGAAACCCGCCAGCACTCCGCTGATCTCCGCGCCACCGTGCTGCCGCAGCGCGTTGAAGTCGACGTACAGCTGGCCGTCGCTGAACCGTTCGCGCGCCCGATGCGCCCACTGGTGACTGACCGCGCTCTTCCCGACGCCCTTCATCCCGCTGATCACCGCGACCGCGGGCCCCTCGTGCAGAACGCTGTCGAGCAGCGCCAGCTCACTGACCCTGTTGACGAAGCCGCGCGGTATGGCGGGCAGTTGACGGGGAACGCGGACGGGCGACGGAGGCGGGGCGCCGATGTTGACCGAGCCGATGCTCGCGGCCTGTATCACGGGGCCGTCGACCTGCCCGGACACCTCGTTACGCAGCGGGGCGCGATGCGTCTCGTCGTCGCCGGGACCGTTCCCCGGATCCCCCTCATCCATGAACCACCCTCACCCGATCCCCTAACTTCCACCTTTATCCACGTTTAGGGGAATTTATCCTTATCAATGAGATGGTCACCTGTCGCGAGCCATATCCAATCAGCAAATCGCATCAATCATGGCACGCCTCCCACGAGCGCGACCTACGCTAAGGGAAACCTCTTCGCCTGGGAGGCGCGGATTGGACCCCAGTATCGTTCCCACGTTGGCAGCGGTCATCTCCGCGATAATCGGCGGCGCCGCGGGCGAGGCCGGCAAGGGCGCCTGGACCTCCCTGACCACGCTCGTCCGCCGCCGCTTCGGCGACGACGACACCGTCACCGCCGCCATCGAACGCGCAGAAACGCGGCCTGTGGAAGAGACCGCGCAAATCATTGCGAACTACGCCACGGATGACCCCGCATTCGCGGAGGAGCTCCGGCGCTGGAGTGCCGAGTCCGCTCGCCTCGTCCAGAGCAAGCACGACGTGTCGAACACCATCAGCGGCGACGCCCGCATCACCGGCCCGGTGCTCCAGACGGGCGACGTCTTCGGCTCCATCAACCTCGGCAACCCATAGCCCACAGTGTGGCGGTGCGGTCCATACTCGGTGCGGAGGCGGTCGAGCGGTTCGACAGCCGGGTAAAGCCTTTGAGACCACCGCGGCGGGCTGGCTAATCTGCCGTCCATGTCCTCGCTCACGCGGCGCTGCCTGGCCCCTGCCGAGACCGGCCCGGCGTTGCGCGCGCTGTGCGACTGGACGCCCGTCGACGCCCCGGGCGGCGGCCTTCATCCCGGAGACGTGGGGTGGCAGCTACGGTTCGACGACGCGGCCGTCTTTCTTTGGGTCGATGATGCGGCGCCGGTGGCAGTCGGCTTCCTCGACGGGCCCGTGCTGCGCGTGACCGCCGCACCCGGCGCCGATCTCGGGGCGCTCGCGGCCGACGCCGAAGAGCTGCTCCAGCCCGGCAACGACCGGTCCGACGGTCTGCCGGTGCCCGGGTGGGAGCCCGAGCGGGAGGAGTCCTGGCTCGTCATGTCGTGGGCCCCGCGCCCGGTGTCGAGCCGCGCCGAGCCGGTCGGGCCTGCCGGCGCGGCCGACCGGGTGCTGGTGCAGCGGTCCGCCTTCGCGGGATCCACGTTCACCGTCGAGCGCTGGCACACGATGAAGCGGTCGCCGGCGGGCGAGCTGGCCGTGGAGGCGCTCGTCCGCACGCCCGCCGGGGAGCCCGCGGCCGCCGCGACCGGATGGTTCGCGGGCGTGGGCAGGTGCGGGCTGCTCGAACCGGTCGGCGCCCATCCCGACCATCGCGGGCGCGGCTACGGGCGCGATGCGGTGCTGGGCGCGTGCGCGGCTCTCGCCGATCGGGGTGCGAGCGCGGTCGCCGTCGTGACACCGTCCACGAACGAGGCCGCGGTGGCGCTCTATCGATCGGCCGGGTTCACCGTCGTACGCGAGAACCGCGATTGGGTGCGCGCTCGACGAGCTTGAGCGCCGCGCCAGGCGACGCATTGACCAGCGGCTTCATCCCGTACGACGTGGCGAGCGTCCCCGAGGAAAGCCGCAGGGAGCTCTGGGGGTTCACGGCAAACCGGGACTTCTCGGCGGGCGAGTTCGTTAGACTCCTGCACCTCCGCAGGACAAGAGAATGGGAGCGCGCTCGCGGTGGGCGTCGAGATCAAGATCTTGGGACCGGTTGAGGTCACGGTAGACGGTGCCACGGTGAGGCTGGCGGGAGCGCGGCGGTTGGGCGTACTGGCCCGGCTGGCGCTGAGCGTCGGGCAGACGGTCTCCTCCGAGCGGTTGGTGGCCGACGTGTGGGGCGACAGTTCGGTGTCCACCGTGGACAAGCAGCTCCACATCGTGGTCTCAAAACTGCGGGAGACGCTACCGGGCAGGGTCATCGCCACGGTGCCCGGCGGGTACCGGCTTGACCTGCCGTCGGAGAGCGTGGACGCGCACCGGTTCGCCCAACTGGTCCGGCGGGCGCGCGCCACCCGGGATCCCACCACCGCGATCGGCCTGCGCGAGCGGGCGCTGGCGTTATGGCGCGGGGATGCGCTGCAGGGCAGAAGCGAGACGTGGGCGCAGATCGAGGCGGCCCGGCTGGAGCAGGAACGCCTCGCAACGCTGGAGGACCTCGTCGACCTGCGCCTGTCCGCCGGTGACCACCATGTCGTGCTGGGTGAGCTGACCGCGCACGTGGAGGCCCACCCCCTGCGGGAACGCCCGCGGGCGCAGTTGATGCTGGCGCTGTACCGCGCGGCCCGGCCCGCCGAAGCGCTGGAGGTCTACCAGGAGACGCGCCGCGTCATGGCGGACGAACTGGGCATCGAACCGGGAGTCGCGCTGGACCGCTTGCAGCGCGCGGTGCTGGCCGGGGATCCCGCGCTCGACCTGGCCACCGGTCCTGGCTTCGCCTCCGCCGAGCGCGTGATCCCCGCCGAGCTGCCGCCCGACACACCCGCCTTCACCGCGCGCTCTGCCGAACTCGCCTGGCTCAACCAGGTGCTCGCCGACACCGCGCCGGGCTCGCCGGCGATCGCCGCGATCGACGGCCCCGGCGGCATCGGCAAGTCCGCCCTGGCGATCCACGCCGCGCACGCGGTCGCCGACCGGTTCCCCGACGGCGTGCTCTACGTCGACCTGCACGGTGCGTCGGCGGGCATCCCGCCGACGGCTCCGATCCAGGTGCTCGGCCGACTGCTGCGGTCGCTGGGCGTCGACGACGCCGCCGTTCCCGCCACCATGGAGGAGGCGACCGCCCGCTATCGTTCCCTCACCGCCACCCGTACCCTGCTGATCCTGCTCGACAACGCCCAGGACGCCGGCCAGGTCCGCCCGCTCATCCCCGCCGGACCCACCTGCGCCGTCATCGTCACCAGCCGCCAGCCCCTGGCCCTGCTGAACGGCGCCGAACACCGCCACCTGACCGGCCTCGACCACCGCGACGCCACCGCGCTGCTGGCCCGCGTCACCGGCCCAGAACGCGTCCACGCCGAACCGACGGCCGCCGACCAGATCGTCACACTTTGCGGCGGCCTGCCGCTCGCCCTGCGCATCGCGGCCGCCCGGCTGGCCGCACGCCCCGATTGGACCCTCACCTACCTCGCGGGAAGACTCGCGGTCGCCACCGGCCGTCTGGACGTCCTGCAATATGCCGACCTGGCCGTCCGTACCGCCATCGCCGTCAGCCACCACCACCTGCGGGAAGAACCCACCGGGCGCGACGCTTCCCACCTGTTCACGCTCCTCGGGCTGCTCGACACGCCCACCCACACCCCGGCAGCCGCCGCCGCCCTGGCCGACTGGCCCGATCACCGGGCCGAAGCCGCCCTGGACCGTCTGCTGGACGCCCGTCTCCTGGAATCGGCCGGTCTCGGCCGCTATCGGACGCACGACCTCGTCCACCTCTACGCCCGCGAGCAGGCCACCCTCGACTGCCCGGAAGACGAACGCCGCGCGGCCGTCCGACGCACGCTCCACCACTACCTGTCCACCGCCAAGACCGCCAGCCTCCTGCTCGACCCCTCGTCGGCGCAGGCCCTGGCCGACCACGACGGCGAGCGCCCCGGAGTCGCGCTCGCCACCGCCCAGGAGGCCCGCGTCTGGACGGACCAGGAGCGCGACAACCTTCTCGCCGCCGCCCATCAGGCCGCGGCCGTCCGCGATGATCCGGTGACCGCGATCGGTCTGGCCTGTGCTCTCAACTGGCCCTTTGTCACGCTGTGCCTGAACCGGGAATTGATCGACCTGCACACCCGCGTCCTCGAGATCGCCGTCGCGTCCGGCGACTTCGCCGCCCAAGGGCTGGAGCACCACCTCCTCGGCGATCGCTACATGGCCATGGGCCAGTTCTCCATCTCGGCCGAACATCACGAGCAGGCACTCATCTTCTGGAAACGGGCCGACCGGCCGCGGCGCATGATGTCGGTCTACAACGGCCTCGGCATCACCTACGCCCAGTTGGAGCGGCACGACGAGGCGCTCGCCGCCATGGAGAACGGCCGGGCCCTCGCCGAAGCCGCCGCGCTACCGGACTTCCAGGCCATCTTCCTCTGCAACCGTGCGGTGATCTACGGCAAGCTGGGCCGACTGGCCGACGCGATCGCGACGGCGCAGGCCAGCTTGGCCCTGTGGGCCGAGTTGGACAACCCGTTCAGGGAGGGGATCACCTTTGACGCGCTGGCGGACGCCCACCGCAGGGCGGGGCAGCTCGACGAGGCCGAGTCCGCCTACCGGACGGCCGTCACGCTCCAGCAGGAAGCCGACTACCACCTCGGGACGGCCACGTCCCTGTGGGGCCTCGGCCAGACCTACCACGACCTGGGCCGGGACAACGAGGCGTGGACGTGCTGGCGACGCTCGCTCGACATCCTGCGCGACGTCGGACTGCTGACCCAGGACGAGGTGGACCACCACCTGTCCCAGGCCGTACCCGACACCCCCGGCCCGATCATGAACGTCCTGTGAGCCCGCGCGGGCCTGTCACCCCTGATAATGCGGAACGAGGGAGCTGAATCTATACAGGTCTACGGAGAGGAGAAGAGCCAGAATGGCGATCATGACTCTGCTCCTCCAGAGGAGACCGGCCGCGAAAGCAATCAGCAAGACGGAACCGCCGGATGCCCACGTCGCGAGAAACACCATGTCGGTGTCACTGTAATCCGGCATCGCCGAATCCCAGTTGTAGTTGGTCGGCATGAAACTGGCAAGCATCGCGAACAACCCGAAGGCTGCTGCTGCCAGGCCGGTAACGAGGCGCGCCATCCGGGCACCCTGATGCGCCCGTTCCAGGCGGCGCTGTTGTTCCGACAGCGGCAGGACGCGCATATGACGTCTGTCGTTGGGCGCTTTCATCTCGGACCACTCCCTGACAGTGAGCCTGGCATCCCGAACGCGGAGGAGGAAGCCTAGCGGCCCAGCGCGCTCGCCGAGGTCCAGCAGAGGATTGCGGGGCTGCTTCGACGATCCAAGCCACCTGACCTGGGGTGCTGCCGCATAGTGGCAGCTTGCCGTCCGACGGGCTTGGGGGCTTGCGGGTCAGGCCCTCGGACGTCGTTCTCGGTCCGGCCGGTCGATGCGTGTCGTGGGTGGGCGACGGCTCAGGGGAGCAGCAGGCCCCAGTACAGGGCCCACGGCACGAACGCCACGCCGCCCGCGACCAGGAGTCCAAGCCGTGCCTGCTCGCCACGGGTGGCGACCCGCCGCAGCCGCCCCGCCGTGACGAGGGTGGCCACGGCGGTGATGATCGCGACGGCCTGGAGCAGGAGCCAGACGACCGGCCTGCCCGCCAGCAACGGCCCGGGGGCGGCCAGCTTCACGCCCGTCATGATCACATAGAACAGGTACGCGAACCCGCCCAGCAACACCGTGAGCCCGCCGGCGCTGACCAACCGGGCAGCCCTCAACGGCGCCACCTCCACCCTGGTACGCCTGACCCGCCGGACCAGGGCCACCACGGGATACGCCCCGAACGCCACCAGCAACAGCACCACCGCCGCGAGCTGCACCCCCGCCGACTCCCACCACGCGGTGGGCGGCACCTCCACGGAGTCGTCGGCCTGCACCGGCTCAGGGCCCGAGACTTGGGCCACGGGAGCCTGCCCCGAGGTCGCCTGGCCCACCCACGTCCCGACCAGCTCCGCGTACCCGGGGGCCAGCTCGGGCAGCCGGGTGACGCCGTCGTCGGGCGTCTGGTGGGCGGCGTGGTCGGCCTCGGCGAAGAACTGGAACGTGTACTGGCGGTTCCCGCCCGCCTCAAGCGCCCTGGCCATGATCGGGGGCGTCTCCCTGGGCGGTGTCAGCAGGTCGTGCACGCCCCAGATCGAGAGCACGGGCTGACGCACCTGCGCGAGGATCGACTCGGAGTCGTGGTACGGCTCGGGGAACATCCCGCCGTCCGCGATCACCCGGTACAGCGTGGGCTCGGCCCGGTCCACCAGCGACCCGCTGACGCCAGCCTTCCGCAGCCCCGCAGCCACCGCCCACGACTGCTGCCGCAGCGGGTCAACGGCGTTGGCGCCGACGAGGATGACGAAGGAGATGTGGCTGGATCGGGAGGCGGCGATCGGCGCCACCCATCCTCCCTCGCTGAGCCCCCAGATGCCGACCTTGCCGGGATCGACCCCCGGCTGTCGCCGCAGCGTCTCGACGGCGCCCAGAGCGTCGTCGGCGAGCTGCGCGTACGACCGTTTGAACGTGGAGTAGCCCTCGGACCGCTTGTCGTAGATGAGCACCGACATGCCCTGCCGCGCGAAGGCCACGGCCTCGCCCAGCAGCTTCTCCCGTGACGTTCCGGTGCCCGCGCCGTGCACCAGCACGACTCCGGCGCGCTCGTCCTCGGCTCCGGCCGGGCTGATCACGCTGCCGTGCAGCAGCAGGTTTCCGCTGCCGCGGAAACTCACCTCTGCCGAGGTCAGGTCGCCCGAGAGGGCGGGCGGTGCGCTGGACGGCACGGAGGCGGAGGCGGGGCCCGCGAACAGGATTAACGCGGCGGCGACGGCCGCGAGGATTCTCTTCACGTTGCCGAGACTACTCTGCAGAGAAATATCGGCAAAGAGATGTCTGCAGATATGGTCCTGAAGGACTAGCCTGATCGTCATGAAGGATGACGAGCCGTTCGTGCTCGACGACCCGGACCGGCTCAAGGCCCTGGCCCACCCGATGCGCCGCCGGATGCTCACTCACCTCAACGTGCACGGCCCCGCCACCTCCACCACCCTCGGCGAACTGCTCGGCGCGAAGACCGGCACGACCAGCTACCACCTGCGCCAACTCGAGAAGTACGGCTTCATCGAGGAGATCCCCGAGCGCTCGACGGGACGCGAACGCTGGTGGCGCCGCGCCGCGATCCCCCGCGACATGCGCCTGCCGACCCCCGACGAGGTGGCGCCCGAGGACCGGGCGGTGCTGGAGGAGTTTCACCGGGTCGGCTACGAGGAGGACCGCGTCCTGTTCGAGCGCTTCCCCGCCGCCTACCGGGCCGACCCCGGCTGGGCGCGAGGCTCGCGCGGGCTGGCCCGCGTCACCAAGGACGACCTCGACGCCTTCTACAACGAGTACATCGCCCTGCTCCTGCGCTACAGCCGCCCCGTCACCGAGGCCCCGCCGGACGCCCGCCCCGTCTACATCCGCCTCTTCACCCTGCCCGCGGACGAGTGAGAGCCCCGGGAATCAGCCGGTTCGGGCCTGGCGTGCGACAGAGATCTTGACGTAGTGCTCGGGTCAACGGTCCCGACGACACCTGGTCGCCCATTCGCCAGTGGCAGTCGGCAGCAGCACGTACGTACGCGCCTCCGGTCCCCGGCAGGGCCGGGGGCCGGAGGTGGCGCCTACTGGAGCCAGAGCCGGTAACCGGTGGGCTCGACGGTGCACTTGTACGCGTTGAAGTTCTCGCGTACGTACTGCTGACCGGCGTCCACGCACGCGGTCTTGCTGCCGTAGATACCCATGGCCCGCCAGGCCGCCGCCTGGGCGGGCAGGGCGGGCGCGGCCGGGTGATCGGTGAGGCATATCAAGTGACTTGATCAGTCTCGGCAACTCTCGCCCTTGCGACCCCCCTTCCGCCATGAGAAAGGTGGGTCGCGTTCGGGCCGTCCGGTGGCACGAGGTGCACGCCATGCGGGCGCGTCCGTGCCGTCCGCGCGTCAGCGGTGCAGGAGGATCGGCAGGGGGTTCCAGCCGTGCGCGATGAAGGACGGGACGTGCGTCGGCTCCGCGTCCTCCCCCGCCGGCCGGAGGTCAGGGAACCGGGCGAACAGCGCGGGCAGGGCGGTGAGCGCCTCCTGGCGGGCGAGCGGAGCCCCGATGCAGCGGTGCACGCCGACGCCGAAGGCCAGGTGCTCCTCGTGATCCTGCGTCGGGTCGAACCGGTCGGCCTCCGGGCCGTGCTGGTCGGGGTCGTGACCGGCCGCCAGGTAGCTGGTGATGATCGCGTCGCCCGCCTCGATCCGCACACCGCCGATCTCGATCGGCTCGATGGCGAAGCGCAGCGGCAGGTTGGCGATCGACGGCGCCCAGCGCAGCGTCTCCTCGACCACCGCCTCCCAGGAGATCTCGCCCGCCAGGACGCTCCGGAGGTGGTCCGGATGGGTGAGCAGGGCGTGCACGGCGTTGCCGATCAGGTTGACGGTGGTCTCGTGCCCGGCGGCGATGAGGAGCAGCAGGGTGTCGCGCAGCTCGTCGTCGCTGAGCGAGTCGCCGCTGTCACGGACGTTGATCAGCTCGGTGGTCAGGTCGTCGCCCGGGTTGTCGCGCTTGTAGGCGACCAGGGCCGGCAGTACGGTGCCGATCTGGACCGCCGTGGCCGCCGCCTGCTCAGGGGTGGCCGTGGTGTCCATGATGGCCTCCATGATCTGGGCCATCTCCGCCTGCATGTGCGCGGGGACACCGAACAGCTCGCAGATCACCCGCATCGGCAGCGGATGGGCGTACGCGCTGCGCAGGTCGACGACCTGGCCCGGCGGCAGCGCGGCCATGGCGTCCAGCAGCTCGGAGACGAGCTCCTCGATGATGGGCTGCATGGCCTTCGTACGGCGCGCGGTGAAGCTGGGGGCGATCAGCTTGCGCAGCCGCCGGTGCTCGTCGCCATAGGCGCTGAGCATGTTGGACACCCCGATCCAGGTCAGGATCCAGGTCCAACTCGGCTCGGCGACCGCCTGCGGCAGCAGCCGCCAGTGCCGTTTGTCCTTGCTCACCAGCGGATCGAGGATGAGCTGCTTGAGCAGGTCGTGCCGGGTGACGGCCCAGGCCGGGATGCCTCCTGGAAGTTCTACGAGGACCAGGGGGCCGAGGTCGCGTAGCCGGCGGACCTCGCCGGCGAGATCGGCTCCGAAGGGGTCGAGGACGACGGGGGCTGTACTGCCCAAGGGGAATCTCCTGGCTGATCGGGGCGGATGGGGGTGAATCGCACCGGCAGGTGAGCCAGCGCACGGTGGAACGGGCCGGGCCGCCACACCAGTTCGTCGCGCGGCACGGTCAGTTCGAGGTCGCAAAGATGAGAGGTCAGGCGCTCGATCGCGGTCATGGCGATGAGCACCGCCGGGTCGCTGGCCGGGCAGCGGTGCGCCCCCGCACCGAAGCCCAGGTACGCACCACTGTCGGAACGCAGCTCGTCGGGCACGTCGGTCGGCTCGGTGTTGGCCGCGGCGTAGGAGACGAGGACCAGCTCGGCCGGCTGGATCCAGGTGCCGTGGAAGTGCACGGGCTGGCGCACGAAGTACGGGCCGTAGTTGGACATGGCCGGCTCGGCGCGCAGGGCTTCCATCAGGGCGTCGTACGTGCTGAGCGCGCCGTTGGTGAGCGAGCTGTAGTAGCGGTCGTCGCTGACCATCCGGGAGATGGTGTTGGAGATCAGGTTGGCCGTGGGCTCGTAGCTGGCGGCCACCACGAGCACGATGGTCTGGACCAGCTCCTCGGGCTGCAGCGCGGCAGGATGGTCGATGAACCAGGAGGTCAGGTCGTCCCCGCGCTCGGCGTACTTGCCCTGGATCAGCTCGCCGATGTAGCGGCCGAACGCCTCGCTCCCCCGCGCGCCCCTCTCGCCGTCGGCCTCCATCAGGTCCGCCAGGGCCTCGGTCAGGCCGGCGCTGTCGGCGTCGGGGCGCCCGAAGAGCAGGTTGAAGATGCGGGCGGGAATGAGCCGGGCGAAGTCGGCGACCAGGTCGGCCTCGCCCTCCGCGGCGAACCGGCTGATGAGCGAGTCCGTCACCTCGGTCACCAGTTGGCGCAGCTTGTGCGGCTGGATCAGCTGGAAGCAGTCGGAGATCGCCTTGCGGTAGCGGGCGTGGTCGGCCCCGTCGGAGAACAGCGCGTTCGGGCGGTGGCCGAGCATCCCGATCATCCCCGCGGCCTCGGGGGTGTCGGGGAGGCGGACCTGCCAGGCGCTGGGGTTCTTGCTCCACACGCCGCCGGCGTTGGTGAGCACGTCCACGGCGGCCTGGTAGCCGATCACCAGGTGGGCCTCGATGCCGGGAGCGATCTCCACGGGCGCGACCGCGCCGTGCCGCCGGCGCAGTGTCTCGTAGATCGCCTGCGGGTCCCTCGCGTACTCGGCTCCGTACAGGCGCCCGGCGTCGGGCAGGTAGCGCAGGGTCATGACAGCACCAGTTCTCTGATGTGCTCCACCAGCGCGATCAGCGCGGCGCGGGCGGAGGCGGGGTCTCGGGCGTCGCACACCACCAGCGGCGTGCGCAGGTCCAGGTCGAGCGCCTTGCGCAGGACGTCCGGCGGATAGTCCGGGGAGTCGGGGAAGTGGTTGACGGCCACCGCGTAGCGGATGCCGGCGCTCTCCACCAGGTCGAGGACGGCGAAGCTGTCGTCGATGCGGCGGGTGTCGGCCAGCACCAGCACCCCCAGCGCGCCGCGGACCAACTCGTTCCACAACACCTGGAACCGGGTCTGTCCCGGCGCCCCGAACAGGTAGAGCACCACGCCGGGCAGGGTGAGACGGCCGAAGTCGATGGCGGTGGTCGTGGTCGTCTTCTCGTTCACGCCGGTGAGGTCGTCGACCAGCGTGCCCGCCTGGGTGAGCACCTCTTCGGTGTTGAGTGGCCGGATCTCCGAGAGCGCGTCCACGATGGTCGTCTTGCCCACGCCGAACGGCCCGGCGATGACCAACTTGACCGGGATGTGATCGGCACTGATGCGGCTGTCAGAGTGCGCGGAGGCCACTGAGCACCAACTCCAAGATCTCAATGTCGGGCATGTCGACGACCGGCGGATCGCGGGTCAACAACGTCCCGCCGCCGACCAGCCCGGCGACCAGTAACCGGACCACGCAGTACGGCAGGCCCAGGTGCGCGGCGCATTCGTACACCGATAACGGCCCGTCCTGCAGCAGGGCCAGCAGATGCGACGCCGGCGGGTCCAGCCCGTTGGTGGCGGCGTCGGGCGCGATGTAGACCAGGGTCGTGCGCTCGACGTTGATGTGCTCGGGCACGGTCACCCTCGCGGCGGCCATGTAGTCAGGGACGACCCGCCGCCGCTCCCGCCCGGACATCATGCCCGGGCGCCCGGGACCCTGGCCGCACTGGCCTCGTCGAGAGCCTTGATCAGCTTCTGCACCTGGAGCTGCACCTCGTAGGCGAGCGAGCCGATGTTGACCGCCCCGGTCGCCGCGACCACGAGGGCGGCGCGGTCACCGGCCGGGGCGATGTAGTAGTAGCCACTGCCCGCGGAGATGACGATGTCCACCACCTCGCCGTCCACACCGTCGCTGAGGCCGTCGCACAGGGCGCGGGCGGCCCCCAGCACAGAGCTCGTCATTGCGGCGGAGCGCTCGCCGGCCTCGACGGTCAGGTCGGCCGAGCCGCCGAGGATGAGCCCGTCACGGCTCAGCACCACCCCACGGGCGACACCGGGCAGGGCCAGCAGGGGCGACAGGACCCAGGACACGTCGAGGGCCAACGGACGACCCTTGGTCTGAACACGGCCGGAAGCGCTGTGAGAGTCCATGGAGCAGTCAGTTCCCTTCAGTGAAGTCATGCTGCTGGGGCGGGAGCGCCTCACGACGACCCGCTTCGGCTCCGATCTGGAAGTCTCCCCACCGCTTCTGAGCCTCCTCCGGGGTGGTGAGGATCTTGCGGGCCGTGTCGTCAGAGCCGCCCGAGCCGCCTGAGCCGCCCGAGCCGCCGGAGCTCCTGGCGGGCCAGGAACCGGACGCGGCGCCCGGCGACTGGCGGCGGCGTTGCGGCAGCGGCGCCAGGTCCTCGGCCGGGGCCCGCCGTTGTTCGGGCGCGGCCGGACGTTCCTGGTGGAAGGCCGGTGCGGGGTCGGGGCGTACGGAGGGGGGCACCTGCTCCGACCGCGAGGCCGTCACGGGCTGCGGCCGGAAGGCCGCGGCGCCGGCCGGCGCGGCGGCGCGGACCGGCTCGGGCGCCAGCACCGACGGCCGGGTGTGCTCCGGCATCTCCACCAGCAGGGCGGTGGGAATGCTGAGCACGGCCTGGACGCCGCCGAAGGCGCTCTTCTTGACCGTGGCCTGCATGCCGTAGTGCGCGACCTGGCGGCCGATGGCGGCCCACCCGGTGCGGGGCGGGTTGCCCAGGTCGACCAGGCGGACCGGGTGGGTGCCGCTGAGCAACTGGGTCGCCCGTGTGTACTGCTCCTCGTTGAGGCCGACGCCGGCGTCGTCGATGACGATGGCGGCGCCGTTGTTGGTCTCGTGCACGGCGACGGTCACCTTGAGCGTGCCGTGGGAGTGGTGGACCGCGTTGGCCAGCAGCTCGGCGGTGGTGAACAGGATCGACTCCGCGGCGCGGGCGGCGACCCCGATCCGGCGGCGCAGGTGGTTGGCCGGGCCCTCGATGCGCAGCTCGAAGTTCTCCACCCGGGAGATGGCGCCCACCACGAGGTCCACCAGATAGGTGTCGTCACGCGACAGGCCGGTCGTGGCGCCGCAGGCGATGCCGGTGACCTGCACGCGGCGGATGATCAGTTCGTTGAACATGTCGAGCCCCAGTACTTCGCGCAGCAGTGCCGTGTGTTCGTCGCCGCTGTAGCGCTGTTGCAGGTCGGCGAGCAGGTCCTGGGCGCGCAGCGCCTGGGTCTGGACACGGGACATCGCTCCCCTCACGACCGCCTGGGCCGCTTCGTCGATGCGTTCGCCCTCGTCACGCACGCCGCGGGCGAACGCGTCGAGGATGGCGCGGTGCTGCTGGTCGACGTCCGTGCCGGCGAACGTCTGGTTCTGTACGCCGGGCACGATCACGTGCGGGGCGCGCAGGTGGGACAGCAGGGCGGGAATGCGCTTCGAGATCAGGTGTTCGGTCTCGGCGCGTACGAGGTCCTGCTGGGCGCGCGCCTCGTGCATCACCTTCACGCCGTCATGGGCCTGGCGCTCGGCCTGCACCAGCCGCTGGTTTCTGGCGCTGGTCTCGCGGGTCAGGTGCTCCTGCGCCTGACGGGCCTGCACGAGCTGCCCACGGAGCTGGGCGAGCTGCCGACGTGTGCGCATGTGGAGGATCACCCCGCCCGCGAGCGCTAGGACGAGTACGGCAAAGGCGATCACTATCGGGACGCTGAAGGAGTCTGGCGGCATGACAGTCCTGGGGTCGGAGGGCCGGCGGGAAAATGTCGACCGCCGAAGGGCCTGTGCTAGCGGCGCGTGTCGCTCTCGCGCGGCGGCCGGGTGGTGGGACCGCGTGCCGCGCGCTCTTCCACGTGGCCGGCACGGCTGCGCGCCTGGTGCGGCTCTGCCCGTGGGGTGGCAAGGCCAAGCAACATTGGCATCCTCGGTCTCACTGGAACGACGGCCTAACGGAAGATCCAGTATTCCGGCTATGTCACGTTAGTCAACCGTGAGTGAGGTCGCCAGTGCGCTCGGCGTCATCTCTTGTCGAACTGTCAAGATCGATGAGAACAACCGGTCAGTTGGTGTTTGGGTAACACCGATTGACGGGACCCGGTCCGGACTGACAGGGTCTTGGACCGGTCGATCATCCAGAGGACCCGAGGGACCTGGCCCTGCGACGGTCCGGCAACCTCCCCCGGCGAAAGCCCGTGGGAAAGGTGCCAATGCCAGGAACGATGAGGGAGCCTCCGTGAGCGTACGACTCGATGTTCCTGTGCTGGCCGGCGCGTTGGTGCGGCTGGAGCCGCTGGCGATGCGGCAGGTGGCCGACCTGGCGGAGGCCGCCGAAGAGGATCGGACGTCCTACGACTTCACGCTGGTGCCCCGCGCGCAGGGGATGACCGACTATGTGGCCGCGCAGCTCACACGCGATGGGCTGACCCCGTTCGGGCAGATCCGGGTCGCCGACGGCAGGGCGGTGGGGTGCACCGCGCTGTGGGATCCCCGCACCTGGCCGGGGCGGTCCGGTCTGCGGGCGATCGAGATCGGGTTCACCTGGCTGGCCGCCTCGGCGCAGGGCACCGGGATCAACGCCGAGGCCAAGCTGCTCCTGATGTCGTACGCGTTCGAGACGCTCGGCGTCGCCCGCGTCGACCTCAAGACCGATGCCCGCAACCTCCGCTGCCGCCGCGCGCTCGAACGGCTCGGCATCCCCTTCGAGGGTGTGCTGCGTTCCTGGTCCGTGTCGTGGGCACCCGGTGAGGAGGGCCTGCTTCGCGACTCGGCCATGTTCGCCGTGACCGACGCCGAATGGCCCACGGTGAGAGCGGCCTTGCGCGCCCGTCTCGCCAACACCTCGTCCCGGTGACCGCCCGAGGACGGGGCCCTCGTGGTTGACCCTGACGTGGTTCGGGTCGTCGCTCGCCACCCCGCCTACACCCGCCATTAAGAGGAGCGACAGGGGGCGCGCCGTGGCGGCGGCCCCCTGTCGGGGTGTTCGACGGGTCAGCTCTGCTGCTCGGCGGGCAGCGCGGGCTCGTCCGCGGCCGGGGCGGTGACGGGCCGGATGCGGATTCCGGTGATGGCGTGCCGCTCCACGGCGATGATCTCCAGCTCCCAGCCGTCCACGGCGACCCGGTCGCCGGGCCCGGTCGGCACCCGGCCCAGCAGCGCGAGGGCGAGACCGGCGACCGTCGTGTAGTCGCCCTCAGGGCGGTTCTCCAGCTCGACGTCCAGATCGGGCAGGTCGTGCACGGGGAAGCCACCGGGCAGGAGCATGCTGCCGTCGGGATCGCGCAGGACGCTCACGACGTCGCGGTCGGTCTCGTCGTAGATCTCGCCGACGACCTCCTCCAGCAGGTCCTCCAGGGTGACGATGCCGTCGGCCACGCCGTGCTCGTCGATGACGAGAGCGAACTGCTGGCGTTCGGACTTGAAGCGGCGCAGCGCGTCGGAGACGAGCAGACTGTCGGGCAGCAGGAGCGGCGGGCGGGCCACGTCGGCGGCGGTGCGGGCGGCCTCGTCGGTGAGGAGGTCACGCAGGTTGGCGACGCCGATCGCGTCGTCGAGGCCGCCGCCGCGCACGACGGGCGCGCGGGAGTGGCCGGAGGCGGCCAGCAGGTGGCGGGCCTGGTCGGCGGGGGTGTCGGCGTCGAGGGTGAACACGTCGCGGCGGGAGACGAGGACCTCGCGCAGGACCCGTTCGGTGATCTCGACCGCGCCCGAGATGATCATCCGCTGCTCGGCGGTGAAGCCGCGGTGGGTGGCGACCAGGTCACGGATCTCCTCGGGGCTGATCTCCTCGCGGTGCAGGTTCGGATCTCCGCCCATCAGCCGTACGGCCACGTCGGTGGACTTGGCCAGGGCCCACACCACCGGCCGGGACAGCGTGGCGATCATGCTCAGCGGGCGGGCCATGAGCAGCGCCCACGTCTCGGCGCGCTGCATGGCGACGCGCTTGGGCGCCAGCTCACCGAAGACCAGCGTCAGGAACGTCAGCACGATCGTCACCACGATGATCGCGACCGGGCCCGCCGCGTCGCCCAGGAAGGCGAGCACCGGGACCAGCGGCTCGGACAGGGTGACCGCCGCCGTGGCGGAGGCCAGGAAGCCGGACAGGGTGATGACGAGCTGGATGGTGGCCAGGAACTGGTTCGGGTCCCTGGCCAGGCGCACCACGAGGCGCCCGCCCGAGCTGTGCCGCTCCAGCCTGCGCATCTGGCCCTCGCGTAGCGAGATCAGTGCTAGCTCACTACCGGCGAACACCGCGTTGAGGAGGACGAGGACCACGACGAGGGCGAGCTGAAACCAATAGCCGTCCACGGCAGAAGGGCTCCTTGCGAAGAGTTCCGGCCCACGATGGCCGGTGAGGGATGTGCGTCAGCCGGCCGGGCGGATGCGCGACCGGCTTCGATCCGCCGGCCCAGGAAGGGCGGACGGGAGCGGCGGCCATACGGTGACCTGCCGCGTGTGCGGGATCGGCGGGCGTACGACGGCCTGCCGCCGCGGCGGGTGCCTGTCAGAGGTGAAGGACGGGACGCGCAGGCCGGTCCGTGAAGGTGAAGCGCCGGGACATGGCCCGGCCTGGTACTGCACTCCTCCACGGGGGTTCGCTGCTCCGCTTCCTCTACCCGACGGCACCGTCATCGCGACCAACGATCGGCCCCCGGGCAATGTTCCCAACTCTGCACAGACGGTGCTGTTCCACCGCGCCGGTCAGCCGGTGGCGACCCGGCGTGAGCGGCGTCGAGCCCTGGCCGCAGCCACATTTACCGATATAGACGACAAATCCTTTCTATGGTCGCTAAAGTGCTGAGGTCCATCGCACCCATCCCTGGAGCCACTCGCGTCATGCCGAACGTCGAACCGCTCCGGCAGGGCGATCCCTCGGCGGTCGGCGCGTACCGGCTGATCGGGCGGCTGGGCCAGGGCGGGCAGGGCGTCGTCTACCTCGGCCAGGCGGGTGACGGCCGGCCGGTGGCGGTCAAGGTGCTGCGGACCAGGGACGAACGGCTGGCCAAGGAGATCGACGCCGCGCGCCGGGTCGAGCCGTTCTGCATCGCCCAGGTGCTGGACGCCTCGCTGGACGGCGTGCCGTACATCGTCACCGAATACGTCCAGGGCCCCTCTCTCCAGCAGGCGGGCCGCCACCAGGGCGCCGACCTGCAGCGACTGGCGATCGCCACGGCCACCGCGCTGGCCGCCATCCACCAGGCGGGCATCGTCCACCGGGACTTCAAGCCCGGCAACGTGCTCCTCGGCCCGGACGGCCCCCGGGTCATCGACTTCGGCATCGCCCGCGCGATGGACCAGGCCCGTACGAACACCAGCAGCATCGTCGGCACCCCCGCCTACATGGCGCCCGAGCAACTCGCCGGCGAGGCGGTCGGCCCGGCGGCCGACGTGTTCGCCTGGGCCTCGGTGGTCGCCTTCGCCGCCACGGGTTCGCCGCCGTTCGGCGATGACTCGTTACCCGCGGTGATCAACCGCATCCTGCACCACGAACCCCAGCTCCCCGACCTCCCGCAGCCACTACGCGGCATCGCCCTGGAGTGCCTGGCCAAGAATCCCGCCGATCGGCCCACGATGCAGGACGTGATGTTACGCCTGCTGGGCGGCAAGGCGGCGGCGACCGGCGTACCGGGGCCGAGGACCGCCTCGCGCCGCCGGCGTCCCGCATCGGGCCGGGGCAAGGCGCTGGTGGCCACGGCCGGGGCGGTCGCCATCGCCGCGATCGCCACCACCGCGGCGGTCGCGATGTCCCCCGGCGGCCCGGCCCCGACCCCGTCCGCGCTGGCCCAGCCGGTCACCACGAGCCCCGAGGCCAAGGACCTCTCCACGGCGAAGCCCAAGACCAAGAAGCCGTCGACGAGTCGACCGGCCGAGGAGTCCGGGACACAGCGACCGGCGGACGAGCCCACGACACAACGGCCCACCACGACACGGCCCACCGCGACACGGACGACCAGCAAGCCGACCGTGAAAACCACGCCCAAGCCCGCGGCCAAGCCGAACATCCGGATTCTGTCAGTGGAGGCGCTGGGGAACAAGCACCCGCCCTCCGACTGCAACTACGGCGCCACGTTGATCAAGGCGATGGTGGAAGGGCCGCCGGGCATCGACTTCACCTACTCCTGGGTCCTGGACGGCAAGGTCAAGGCGACCTCGCAGTGGGCCACCCGTGACGGCGCCACGCAACTACCGCAATACGGCCCCATCACGGAGCTGGGGACACACCGGGTCGTGCTCCGCATCACCTCCCCGGTCAGCGTCCAGGGCAGCGTCTCCTTCGAGAGCTGCGACGACGACTGATGGATCCCCTGGCTCCGGGAGATCCGGAATTCGTGGGCCGGTACCGGCTCCTGGCCCGGCTGGGCGAGGGCGGCCAGGGCGTGGTCTACCTGGGCCAGGCCCCGGACGGGCGGCGGGTGGCGGTCAAGGTGCTGCGGGCCGGGGACGAACGGCTGGCCAAGGAGATCGACGCCGCGCGCCGGGTCGAGCCGTTCTGCATCGCCCAGGTGCTGGACGCCTCGCTCGGCGGCATGCCGTACATCGTCACCGAATACATCGAAGGCCCCTCGCTCCAGCAGGCGGGCCGGCATGCGGGTGGCGACCTGCAGCGGCTGGCGGTGGCCACGGCGACCGCGCTGGCCGCCATCCACCGCGCCGGCGTGGTGCACCGGGACTTCAAGCCCGGCAACGTACTGCTCGGACCGGGCGGGCCGCGTGTGATCGACTTCGGCATCGCCCGTGCCACCGACACCTCGCTCACCGTCACCAGCAGCGTCGTCGGCACCCCTGCCTACATGGCGCCCGAGCAGCTCGCCGGTGCGCCGGTGGGGCCGGCGACGGACGTGTTCGCGTGGGCCGGGGTGATCGTCTTCGCGGCGACGGGCACCCCGCCGTTCGGCGTCGACGCCATGCCTGCGGTGATCAAGCGGGTCCTGAACGACGAGCCGTACGTGGGCGGCCTGGCTCCCCCGCTGCGCGAGATCGTGCTCGACTGCCTGGCCAAGAACCCGGCCGACCGGCCCGACATGGAAGAGGTCCTGCTCCGCCTGCTGGGCGGCGCGCCACCCACGCGACCGGGACGGCGGAACAGGACCCAGCCCGTACGGCGGGGCGGCAGACGCCTGCCGGTGCTACCGATCGTCGCGGGCGCCACGGTCGTCACCTTGGCCGGTGGCGCGGTGGTGTGGTGGTGGCCGCCCTCGACGGCACAAACCATCACAGCGCAGCCCAACTCCTCCCTGACCCCGACGCCCACCCCCACACCGACGCCGACTCCCGCGCCGACGAAGAAGAAGACCAAGAAGCCGAGCCCCGCCACCACGTCGAAGTCGCCCCCGACGGCCGAGCCCGAGCCGACGACGAAGCCCACGGCCCAGACCTCGGCCGCCCCCAGGCCCACTCAGACCACGGCCAAGCCCAAGACCGGCGGCGGCGGCGGCGGAGTCAGCGTGTCGATCCACATGCAGGGCGCCGAGCTGGACCAGGGGTGCTGGAGCAGCGGCACGTCCGTCTACGCCGTGCTCAAGCCCACCGGCGGGTCCGTCGAATACACCTACCGGTGGATCATCAACGGCGTCGACAAGGGGCGCAGCCCCTCGCTTCCGTTGAACTCGACGCTGAAGCACGACCTGCCCCAGGGCTTGGACTCACCGAGCCGTAACCAGATCATCTTCAAGCTGCTGACCCCGCAGCAGGTGCAGCGATCGGTGTCCTTCGAGATCTGCCCGCCCTTCACCACCCAATGAGCCGCTGAGCCCGGCGGGTCCTGGGCCGGTGACCAGAACCCACCGCGGCTCGCTGCGGTAGAGATCAGAAGTCGAATTCGCCCTTCTTGGCGCCATCAACGAACGCGGCCCAGACCGATGCCGAGACGACGTAGGGGGCCTGGTCGGGGGCTTCGGTGTCGCGGATGCCAACCCGGCCTCCGGGGAGGGGCGCCACTTCAAGGCAGTTACCGTTGTCGCCAGAGCGGTTGGCCTTGCGCCAGTCAGCGCGGTCCAGATCCTCGTTGGTCACTTCCATCGCTTGGCATTCTCCTCGATCAAGTGGAGGGAAGCCCTTCGGGGCAGTGCGTCACAGTGCAGCATCTCATATCTCGACTTGGTTTCCAGGAACCCAGCTCATAGCCTTCCGACCAAGGCCACGCGTGGCGAGAGCGAACGTCTCGGGCGAAGACCGCCGCTCGGCCCGGCGGGCACACGGCGGGTCCTGGGCCGGTGACCAGAGCCCGCCGCGGCTCGATGCGGTCGAGATCAGAAGTCGAATTCGCCCTTCTTTGCGCCATCAATGAACGCGGCCCAGACCGAGGATGAGACAACGTAGGCGGGCAGGTCGGGGCGCTCCGAGTCGCGCAGGCCCACGCGCCCGTCACGCAAGTGCGCCACTTCGAGGCAGTCGCCGCTGTCGCCGGAGCGGGTTGCCTTGCGCCATTCGGCGGACTTGAGGAGTTCGTTGGTCAGTTTGTCCATTTGTCTGCCATCTCCCTAATCAGTTGCAGCGAGGCACGCCGAGGTAGGGCCTCATTGTGCAACGTCTCATACTTCAACCTGACCTCCCGGACTCGCCCGCTGTCAGCGGTGATCTGCCCCATGGTGATCGACTCCAGATAGGCCATGTCTGGCATCCCCGGTCCACCGGCGAGGATGAATGCTCCCTGCAGGCCGGTCGTCAGCCAGGAGTCGCGCGGGAGCACACGGATGTTGATGCGGGGATGCTCGTCCAGTGCGGCCAACCGTGCCATCTGTTCGGCCATCACCGCCTCACTGCCGGTCGGTCGAGCAAGAACGCCCTCGTCCAGGATTGCCCATAGCGTAGGCCCAACTTCCCGATGCAGAACATGCTGGCGCTCCATGCGTGCGGCGACGTTCTGCTCGACCTCCTCCTCCGTGATGGCGGGTTTGCCACGGAAGATGGCTCGCGCGTATGCCGGTGTCTGGAGCAGACCGGGGACGATCAGCGGCTGCCAGGTGCGGAGGATGTCCGCCTGCCGTTCGATCTCCGCTAGCTGAGCCAGCCAGATCGGCCAATGCGAGGCATGTTCGACGGTCTCGCGCCAGCGGGCCAGCAGGCCGCCGTCCGCTCCCAATGCGGTGTCGGCGGCGTGGGCGAAGTCTTCGTCGGCCGGGCGCTCTCCCCGTTCGACCATGCTGATCTTCGAGACTGACCAGCCGAGCATGGCGGCGAGTTCTTTTTGCCGCCTACCGGAGGCTATACGGTATTCGCGGAGATAGGTGCCAAATTCCGCTCTGGGCGTTTTAAGAGCAGGTTCCGGCTCGGTGTTCTGCAAGGCGGAATGCCTCCTTCCCGTTGACACACGAGAAATGCACACGACACGCGTATTAGCACACTTGGTTCGTGCCTGGGAAGTGCTTTGCAATGCATCTCTCCGGCAGGGGTTTTCTGGGATGGTCTTCTTCAGGCCGGCTCGACGTTTCTCCGCCGACTACACAAATGGTTGATCGCGCGTGCACAGGCCATTCTCGTACTTCACCCAAACGGCACGGCTATATCGAGGTGGATTCGGTGATCTACATTTCTCCCGCCGGACTTCGGGCCATCGGGACCATCGGGCTGACGTGCGGCGTCCGGGCCCCTTCCCTGGCTCGGCAAGCGGTCGGTGTTTGGCTGGAGCCCGAGCATCCGGCCAGAGAGATCGTGGTCCTCGCGGCGTCAGAGCTGGTCACCAACGCGGTGCGGTACGCCGACACCAGCAGTTCGAACGCCGACCCGGAGGCGATCACGCTCGAACTGGGCCAGGGGCCGGACTACCTGCGGCTGGCGGTGACCGATCCAGGATCGGCCTGCTCGACGCCGTCACGTATCCCGCTCCAGGCACCGAGTCTGCACGCCGAGCGGGGCCGAGGGCTGGCGATCGTGGCGGCCCTGTCACGCAATCGGTGGGGCAGCCACCGAGTGCCCCCGGACGGGCTCCGCCTGGTGTGGTGCCATCTCGACCTCGACCCGAGCCCGGCGCAACTGGAGGAGCTGTTCCGTTCCCCCATCTGACCGGCGTGCCTGTCCCCTCGCACGTACGAAGGAGCGCCTCCCGCCAGGGGCAGTCGACCCTGGTGGGAGGCGCTCAGCTACGGCGTCGCCGTCAGTACTCGGTCTTCACCGTCGCGCCGGAGAAGGCCGACGCGCCGTGCAGGCTGATGTAGACGTACCCGGCGGGCGGGTTGGAGACGGTCAGGCTCTCGGAGTTGCCCGAGGCGGTGGAGCGTTGGGTGTAATTGCCGGTCGTGGCCCAGCCGGTGGGGCTGTAGTAGAGGTCGGCGTTGCCGGTGCCGCCGGAGGCCGTGATGGTCAGCCGGGAGACGCCGGAGGGCAGGTACAGGTAGAGGTAGGCGTAGCCGCCTTGGGCGGCTGACAGGTTGCCCCGCAGGCAGTTGCGGTCGAGCTGCCGGGTGTCGGCGCCGGTGCACTCGGGGGTGGAGCCGCCCCCGGTGGAGACCACGACGCTGCGGCCGGCCGTACCCGTGGCGCCCTTGTCGTCGGTCACCGTGAGTGTGACGGTGTAGGTGCCCTGTGCCGCGTACGCGTGCGACGGGTTGGCCGTGGTCGAGGTCGCGCCGTCGCCGAAGTCCCAGCGGTGGGAGGCGATCGTGCCGTCAGGGTCGGTGGAGGTGTCGGTGAAGGAGACGTTGAGCCCGCTGGTGACGGCGGTGAACGAGGCGGCCGGGGCCTGGTTGCCGCCGCCTCCGCCCGCGCAGGATCCGGCGGCGCAGGCGGCCAGCCAGGTGTACCAGTCGGAGTCGTAGCGGCTGCCGATCGAGCTGGTCAGGAACGATCGGGCCGTACTCCAGGCGCCGGTCCTGTAGTGGCCGAGCAGCGTGCGCAGGTCGCTCGGGTGCTTCTCGAACATGTAGCGGACGGCCAGGTAGCCCCACCGGTAGACCCGTGTGGTGTCGTGGGAGTAGGTGGTGTTCCACAGCGTGCTGAGGGCGTAGGTACGCCTGCCCGCCTCGGTGATGGCGGCGTCGTACGTCACCTTCCGGTAGGAGTAGGAGACGTACTCGGCGAAGCCCTCGATCCACCAGATCGTCGGCGTGCTGACCCCGGCGGTGAAGTCGCCGTACATGTTGAAGCGGCCGTCGAGGTAGTGGGTGTACTCGTGGTTGAGGTTCCAGATCTGGAAGTCCGGGCGCAGCCACTCGGCCTCGTAGGCGATGAAGCGCGGCTGGTTGCCCTGCGCCGACGGGTCTCCCTCCAGGTACATGCCGCCGTTGTTGGTGTCGATCCCGAACAGGGCGCCGGCGTAGGTCTGGTAGTCGGTGCTGGAGTCGAAGGCCACCACTTCGAGGGTGGTGTTGTTGTCGTTCGCGACCGGTCCGCCGTCCTGGGCCAGGTTGTGGAAGTACGCGTCCTGGTTGGCCAGGCTGGAGCAGGTGCCGGCCAGTTGGGCGGCGGTCATGTCCTGCGCGCGAATCTTGATACTGGCGCTGCAGGTGTGGTTGATCGGCAGGACGCTGGAGGCGAGGCGCTGCTGGAGGTCACAGGTGTCGTAGTAGGCGCAGTTGGCCTTGTCGTAGTAGTCGGTCATCTCCGCGACGCCCACCCACAAGGGCGCGGTCGTCCCGGTGATGGAGCTGCGCCCGAGCAGGTTCCTGGCCTGCGGCCGGACCGTCGGGAGCAGGGGCTGATGCTGCAGGAAGCGGCCCAGTTCGCGACCGGCGTTCGAGGTCAGGTAGGCGCGGTCGGTGCCGAGCAGCGACAGGTGGTCGGTCGCGAACGAGTTCAGCGTGGTGAGCACGCTGGTGTCGGACTGGACGGCGCTGACGAACGCGGGCACCTGGTGGCCACGGAAGAGCACGGTGTAGACGTTGTTGACCGCGTTGAGCATCCACCACGAGGAGTCGTACGAGCTGTTGTAGTCGTTGAGCAGGCGCTTGACGACGTGCAGGTAGCGCGCGTTCTGCTCGGCGCTGTCGATCAGGGTGACCGCCTCGGCCAGCACCTCGCCGTTGGCGTCGTTGACCGTCCAGGCGCGGGAGGCGGCGAAGAACGCGTCGAGACCCGACTGGATGGCCGTGGTGAGGGCCTGGCCGTAACTGCCGACGTCGGTGGGGTGGTACCACTGCACGTAGTACCCGGCCCGCAGATAGAGGACCAGTTGCGCGGTCGAGGTCGTGTTGTCGCCCGGGTAGGAGGCGGCATTGTCCCGCAGGGCGTAGGCGACGGTCGCCATCTGCGCCTCGCGGAAGGCGTGGTAGGCGTCGCCGCCGGTCAGGTTGAACAGGGTGTTGACGCAGTCGGTGGTGCTCGCCTTGATCTGCTGCACCAGGGCGCTGCCCGAGCGGCTGGTGAAGTCGGCCGTGTTGCAGGCCGCCGCGACCGCCTTGGCCTTGGCCGACGGTCTGGGGTGTTCGGGCTCGCTGGCGGGCTCGTCGTAGTCCTTGCGCAGCGCGTCGGCGCCGGCGGAGCGAGGTGGGCGGTCGGCCATGTCCAGCCGGTCCTTCCGGACGTGCGGCGGGTCGCTCTGGGCCGAGGCGATGGGGGTGGACGGGGGTGGTTCGGCTGCTGCCCGCGCGGGTGCCGAGGCGAGGCACTGGGCAACGACGCAGGCCGCTAACAGGACTGAGAGACGGCGCACGGAAACCTCCTGGGGGGTAACGGATGGATTCGAGGCCGCTCTGAGTGTCGTATCGGTGAGCGCTCCGCCGTCATAAGCGGATCCATAAATCTCGTTGATGCCCCTCTGGAGGCGCGAGGATGAAATATCACATAATTCTCGGGTGGACCTCGACCTGAGACATCTCCGCATGGTTTGTGCCATCGCGGAGACGGGGAGCCTCACCAAGGCGGCCGCGCGCCTCGGTCTGTCGCAGCCGGCGATCACCAGCCGGCTGCACAAGTTCGAAGAGCTCGTCGGGGGCCGCCTCTTCGTCCGCACCCGCGCCGGCTCCGAGCCCACCGCGCTGGGCCGGCAGGTGATCTCGCGGGCCCGGATCGTGCTGCACGAGATCGACGCGCTGGTCGACGACCTGCTGGCGGCGACCACGCCGTCCACGGAGCTGAACCTCGGGGCCAACCACTTCCCCTGCGTGGCGAGCATCGTCGACCGGGTGAGCGAGGTGGTGCCAGGGCGGGCGGTGTCGCTGCGCATCGAGCCGTCCTCGGCGCTGCTCGCCGACGGGCTGGCCCACGGCTGGCTCGACGCGGCGCTCATGGGCATGATCGAGGGGACGGAGGTTCCGCTCCACGCGCCCATCACGATGCGTACGCTCGTCCCGCGCTATCCGATCTTCGTCGCCCTGTCGGCCACGCATGCGCTGGCCCAGCGGACCTCGGTCCGGCTCGAGGAACTCAGGAACGAGCGGTGGATCCGTCCACCGGGCGCCGACGACGGGTCGTTGGCCTCGCTCCGCACCGCCTGCCGCGCGGCCGGCTTCGAGCCGGACATCCGCTACGACGCCCCCAGCGGGGCCGGCAGCCCCTTGGTCGCCGCCGGGCACGGCATCCGGCTCGTGGACCCGGGCTGGCCGCCGTCCCAGGGGACGGTCACCCTCCCCCTGGCGGGGGAACCGCAAATGGCACGGCTGGTCATGGCGTGGCGGCGGGACCGGCTGAACGCGGACGCCGCCGGGGCGATCTACCGAGGGCTCGCCACCGCCTTTCTGGACCACGTGGACGACAACCGGGCCTTCCGGCAGTGGTGGGACCGCCACCCCGAGAGTCACCCCGTGCTCTGACGCGCCGTCCGAGCTGCCCTGGATCGGGGCGCGTCAGCGGGCGTGTCAGCACGGCAACGGTTCGATGTCAGGGCGGTCGGCGACGGTGGATACCGCGAGCGACTCCACCACAGACCCAAAGGAGCGACCACCATGTCCATCACCCTTACCGACCAGGACAAGCTCACCCTGCGCACCGCCGCGTACGGCGCCGTCACGCTGATGGCCGCCGCCGGCGCCGCCGGCTCGCCCCACAAGATCGCCACCGACGGCACCATCGCCCTGTACTCCGCGACCGGCCTGGTCGGGCACGTGCTCTCCGAGAAGTCCAAGGGCGTGAAGCTGAACGACAAGTCCGTGGCCGGACTCGCCGACCGCGTGCTGCCGGCGCTGACGGCGGCCATGAGCCTGCTCAAGCAGCAGGATCCGGCGGAGGCCGACAACTTCCGCGGCGCCGTCGTCATCGCCATCGACGCGGCCGCCAGGACCCACCAGGGACGGCCCAGCCCCACCCTGGTGGAGATGGCCAACAAGATCACCGAGGCTCTCGACGCCGCTTGACGAGAGGTCGATCCGCGCCGCCGTGTCACCGGGTCCGGGATCCCGTGACACGGCGGCGCGACTTCCCGGGCAGGGCGGCGACCACCCGCCCGTCGCGACATATCGCGATTCCGCGTACCATGTCTGACCGTGACCGATGTGCACGTTGGACTGCTCGGGCCGTTCGAGGTCAGGAACCGCGACGGGGCCGTGGTGGAGGTCCCCGGGGTTCGGCTGCGCGCGCTGCTGGCCGCGCTCGCCCTCGAACCCGGCCGGATCGTCACCCGTACGCGGCTGGTGGACTGGATCTGGGGGGAGCAGCCGCCCGCGGACGAGGTGAACGCCTTGCAGGCGTTGGTGTCCCGGCTGCGCAGGGTGTTGCCGGACGGCGTGATCGAGGCCGACTCCGGCGGCTACCGGCTGGCCGTGGCTCCCGACGCCGTGGACGTGAGCCGGTTCGAGCGCCTGGTCGGTCAGGCCCGTGCCGCCGAGCCCGCGCAGCGGGCGGAGCTGCTGCACTCGGCCTTGGCCTTGTGGCGCGGCCCGGCCATGGCGGACATCGCGCTGCGTGACAGCGAGGTGTTCGACGCCGTGGTCGCGCGCCTCGACGAACTCCACGTCGCCGCGCTCGGGGATCGCGTGGACGCGGATCTGCGCCTCGGCCGCGGCTCGGAGCTGGTCTCCGAGCTGACCGGGCTGGTCGCCACGTATCCGCTGCGTGAGGGGTTCGTGGCGGCCCTGATGCGGGCGCTCGCCGAGGCGGGGCGCGCGAATGAGGCGCTGACCGTCTACCAGCGGACGCGCGAGCGGCTCGCCGAGGAGCTGGGCGCCGATCCGTCGGCCGAGCTGTCCGCGCTGCACACCGCGTTGCTGCGGGGCGAGCTGGGCGAACGGGCGGAGAGCCGCAGGACGAACCTGCGCGCCGAGCTGACGAGTTTCGTCGGCAAGGACGACGACATCTCCGCCGTCGCCGGGCTGGCCGCCACCCACCGGCTGGTCACGTTGACGGGGCCGGGCGGCTCCGGCAAGACCAGGCTGGCCACAGAGACCGCACGGACGATGCTCGCCGAGCTGCCTGACGGGGCGTGGCTGGTCGAACTGGCCTCGGTACGGGCGGGCGGTGAGCTGGCGCAGGCCGCCCTCACCGCGATCGGCCTGCGCGACCAGGGACTGCTCGGTGGCGCGCGGAGCGGGGAGCCGATGGACCGGCTCGTCGCCGCGCTCCGGGAGCGCGCGATCCTGCTGGTCCTGGACAACTGCGAGCACGTGATCGAGGCGGCCGCGGCCTTCGCGGACCGGCTCCTGGGAGAGTGCCGCAGGCTGCGGATCGTGGCCACGAGCAGGGAACCTCTCGGCATCACCGGCGAGGTGCTGTGGCAGGTCGAGCCGCTCGCGCTGCCCGCGAAGGGGGCGGACCCCGCCGAGGTCGGGTCCTCGCCCGCGGTACGGCTGCTGCGGGACCGCGCGGGCCTGGTGCGCAAGGACATCGGCTCCGACGCGCACACCTTGTCCACCATGGAGCGGATCTGCCGGGCACTCGACGGGATACCGCTGGCCATCGAGCTGGCCGCGGCCCGGCTGCGCACCATGTCCCTCGACCAGCTCGCACGCCGGCTCGACGACCGGTTCCGGCTGCTGACCAGCGGCAGCCGTACGGCGCTCTCCCGGCACAAGACCTTGCGCGCGGTCGTGGACTGGAGCTGGGATCTGCTGACCGAGGCCGAACGCGGCGTGCTGCGGCGGCTCTCGGTCTTCTCCGGCGGGGCGAGCCTGGAAGCCGCCGAACGGGTGTGCGGGGACGAGCCGTTCGGCGGGGACCCCGGAGAGCAGGTGCTCGACGTACTGACCGCGTTGATCGAGAAGTCGCTGCTGCTCACCGACGGCGAGGACACGCCGCGCTACCGGATGCTCGACACCATCAGGGAGTACGCGGCGCACCGGCTCGCCGAGGCCGGGGAGAGCGAGCAGGCACGCCGGGCGCACCTCGCCTACTTCACCGAGCTGGCCGAGACCGCCGATCCGCACCTGCGCCGGGCCGAGCAACTGGAATGGCTGTCCACGCTCCAGGCCGAGCACGACAACGTCAACGCGGCTCTGCGCGGGGCGATCTCCGAGGGCTGGGCTCAGGAGGCGATGCGGCTGGTCGGGGCCGCGGGCTGGTACTGGTTCCTCAGCGGGCACCGGACCGAGGGCACCGAGTTGGGCATCGCGGCGGCCTCGCTGCCCGGTGAGGCGTCCGATGAGGTGCGGGCGATGGCGTACGGCATCGTGGCGGTGTTCCTGACCTCCGGGATCAGCGGTGACCAGTATCAGGCGCGGGAGTGGATCCAGGGGGCGCACCGGTTCACCCGGTTCAGCGCGGATCTCCACCCCATTCTCGGGTTCATCGCGCCGCTGGAGCGGATGCTGCAGGGGTCGACGGAGTTCCTGCCCGCCTTCGACCCGCTCATCGGCGACGATCGCGATCCATGGGTGCGCGCGCAGGCCAGGCTCAGCCGCGGCCGGCTGCGGCTGACGCTCGGCGGCGACGAGACCGACGTGGACCTCGACACCGAGATCGCCCTTGCCGAGTTCCGCGCGCTGGGTGACCGGTGGGGGATCTCGATGGCGTTGAGCTTCCTGGCCGATCGGCTCGCCATGCGCGGTGAACTGGCACGCGCGTGTGAGCTGTTCGAGGAGGCGTCCGTGGCGATGACCGAGGTGGGCGCGACCGAGGACGCGGTCGGCATGCGGGCGCGGCAGGCCCAGCTCTACTGGCTGCTCGGCGATGACCTGTCCAGCAGGTCCGCCATGGCCGAGGCGGAGCGGTGCGCGGGCGGGATCACCTCGCCGGACGCGCTCGCCGAACTCGGGCTCGCGAACGCGAAGCTGGCGCGCTGGCGTGGCGAGCCTGACCAGGCACGCCGGCATCTGGCCACGGTGTTGAAGACGGTGAACGACACGGAACTGGCCGACGCCGTCCGCGCCCCGGCCATGGACCTGTCCGGCTACCTCGCCGAGGACCTGGAGACGGCCCGCGCGTACCGGGCCGAGGCGTTGCGCGCGGTGACGGAGCACACGCCGTCGGTCGCCGAGGTGTTGATCGGGATCGCGGATCACGCGCTGCGCCAAGGGCAGTACGAGCAGGCCGCGCGGCTGCTCGCGGCCGGCGACGTCGTGCGCGGCACGCCGGATCGTTCGCAGCCGGACGCCTCCAGGATCGCCGCGGAGACGCGGAATCACCTCGGCGAGACCAGGTTCGCCGAGGCGACCCGTGACGGGCAGCGCAAGGACTGGCGGGAACTGGCCGAGATCACGCTCGCTTCGTGACCGACGCTCGGCCTTCCGGCGAGGTGATTAGTCGTTTACGTACCTTTGATCCAGATGCGTACGTGTGTGGGAATCTCATCTGCTTCAATGGCCGGACCGAAAGGTTTCGCGGGTGGGCGAAACCTGCGCCACCAGGTTGCCGGCCGCCCGTACTGACGGGGTGACCAGGGCCTCCGTTCGCCTGGAGCGCAACTCTGGCGTGCTCCGGATCGGGTGACGTCGTCCAGGCTGGAGATGTCCTCGGACGACGGCGCGAGCTGGAGCCCTCCGCCGAGCGTCCCCACCGGCTCCGGTCGAGACGGCCGCGGTGCGCGACCCGCGCCCGCCCGGGTTCGTCCTTCTCCGTGAGCCGAGGCGATCGCCCCGTCGAGGCAACCGTCAAGCGGCCCGTCATCCGCGCCCACGCAGCCTGCCGACCCGACCGAACCGAAAACCGAGAACCGAGCACAGAGAGAAGGGTCTGGGGGCCGTCGGGCCCTCGATGTCCTGCTGCCCATTCAACCCGATCTTTCAGATCGGGTCCTGACCAAGCGTGAGACCTGGAGAAACAATGAGCCTGGCAAGCCTCGGGCTGACCGCCGCACAGGAGCGGCTGTACCGCTACCTGCTGCGCACCACGCACGCCGATCTGGACACCGCCGCCACCGAACTGTCCATGTCCGACGCCCGGCAGGTGGCCGTCGAGTTGCGCACGCTCGGCCTGGTGGACCAGACGCTGACCGCGGTCACCCCCGCCGCGGCCGTGGACCTCCTGGTACGACGCCGCATCGAGCAGACCCAGCGCCAGCTCAGCGAGCTCACCCTCGCCTGGGACGTGCTCACAGCACTGTCCGAGGAGCAACGCAGGGGCCGCTCCGTGCAGATGGTCGAGCACATCGAGGACGGGGCGACCGTCACCCGCCGCATCTACGCGATGCTGGCCGACGACCCCGGCGAGTTCGTGCACCTCAAGTCGCACGCCCTGGTCACCGGGCCGCAGGAGAACCACGAGGCCCGCTACGACCACTCCACCTTCAAGCGCTCCCTGGCGACCGGGCTCTACAGCCGCACCCTGTTCTCCGCGCACGCCCTGGAAGATCCTCGCCAGGCGCCGTACGCGCGGCAGTGGCACGCCCTGGGCGACCTGCACCGGGTCACCACCGAACCGATCAGGCACCTGGCCATCGTCAACCGGTGCGTCGCCTTCGTCCAGGCCGGGCTCGGCGACCCGAGGTCCGGCGCGCTGCAGATCCGCCAGCCGGGCGCGGTCGCGATGATGGCCGACGTCTTCGACGGCATGTGGGAACGCGCCCGCGACCTGGACGACCTGCCCCTCTCCCCCATCGAGCAGCAGGTGCTGGACGCGCTGACCCGCCACGACACCGACGAGGCCGCCGCCCGCTCGCTGAACGTGTCCGTCCGCAAGTTCCGCGCGCACGTCGCCGACCTGATGGGCCGTCTCGGCGCCACCACCCGCTTCCAGGCCGCCCTGCGTGCCAAGGAACGCGGCTGGCTCTGACCCGGCCGGGCCCCTGCGGCTCCCCAGATCAGAACGGTAACCGGTTCAGGTAATGAACGTTTCCTGACACGCCTCCCCGCGATGACTCATGCTGTATTTCGGGCCTTGAGCGGATCAGTTTCGCGGATCGTTGGGAGAACGGGTGATGCACGTCGAAATCCGGGTCGCCACCGCTGACGACCTGACGGGCGAGTTGGTCTCACTGACGAAATGGCTGCAGGGCCAGCGCCCCCTGCAGGGCAGGGTTCGGCCGGTCAGGCGACCACCTGGCCCCGAGGAGCTCGGCGGACCTGTCGAACTGCTCAGCATCGCGGTGGGATCGGGCGGGATGGGGCTGGTGCTGGCCCGCGCGCTGACGACGTGGCTGACCAACCGGCACTCCGACGTGTCCATCACGATCACCACCGCGGAGAACACCGTGACGGTGGAGGCCAAACGGGTGGACGACGCGCTGCCGCTGCTCCAGGAGGTGCTGAACCACGTGGGCGAGGCCGATGCGGACTGACCCGCCGCCGACCGACCCGCGCTGGGCCAGAGGCTCGCAGGCGATCCTCATCGGGACCTCCGTACACCAGGACGACAGCCTGCCCGACCTGCCCGCCGCGACCAACAGCCTCATGGCCGTGCGCTCGGTGCTGACCGACCCGCTCCTGTGCGGCTGGCCGGCCGAGAACGTCAGCGTGCTGCACAACCAGGCCGACTGCCGGATCGTGGCCCAGCGGATCCGGCAGTCGGCCCAGGAGACCACCGGTGTGCTGCTGCTCTATTTCGTCGGGCACGGCGTGCTCACCGCCGAGGGCGAGCTGTGCCTGGCACTGGCCGACACCGACGCGGACGACCCCGACCTGACCGGTCTGGAGTACTCCAGGATCCGTGGCGCGCTGCGGAACAGCCCGGCCGCGGTGAAGATCGCCATCCTGGACTGCTGCTATGCGGGAACGGTCATCCAGTCCGAGTCCCTCTCCGCGCCGGGCAGCCTGATCGCCGATCAGAGCGACGTACGGGGCGTCTACACGCTGACCGCCAGCGACCTGGCCGCCCACGTCGCGCCCTTCGACGACCAGCTCGACGTCTGCACCTCCTTCACCGGTGAGCTGCTGCGCCTGATCCGCAGCGGGATCCCGGACGAACCCGACCCCCTCACCCTGGGCGTCCTGTACGGGCACCTGCGGCACCGGCTGCGCGTTCGAGGGCTGCCCGAGCCCAACCAGCGCGGCACCGACAACGCCCACAGCTTCGCCTTCACCAGGAACGCCGCCCGCTCCATCACCGGCACCGCCCGTCAGACCGCCGACCACCCGCCTCTCAGCGCCCGGGACCAGGTGGCCCGGCCCGTTCCCGCCGGCCGGGTCGGCAAGGGTCAGACGTTCGCCCCGGCCCGGGGACTGGGCTGGCTGTGGTGGCTGCTGTCTCTCGTGCCGCTGGCCGTCACCGCCGCCTGTGTGCAGTTGATCGTGGGCTCGTTCCAGGCCCCGGGACTGGTCCTGGTCATACTGCTGGCGCTCGGCGTGGTCGGCTGCATGTTCTCCTTCGGGCTCTTCCTGAGCATGATCCGGTGGGGCGACCAGCGCATGAAACGACGGCTGGCCCGCCTGCTCATCGTGAACGCGGCCGGCATCGAGGTACGGGTGCGCGACCAGCGCTGGTTCTACCGGTGGAACGACATCTCCCGCGTCACCGAACAGCGGTGGCACTTCCGCCGCTACATCTGCCTCCAGTTGAAGCCCTCGGTCGCGCTGCCCTCGGCCCAGCGCCGCAACGATCTCAGCCCGTGGTACGACCCGGGCCGGGGCGAGGTCCTGTTCACCACGCTCAGCGGCTACCGGGCCGGAAGACGGGAGATCACCCAAGAGATCGCCCACTGCGCCGGGACCAAATGGGTGCTGGACTGACCGTCGCGAACGCCGTTCCGCCCGGGCTCGTCACGTCCTGGCGCGGCTGAGAGGTGGACGACGGGCCCAGGTCGCCCAGCGCCACAACCACTCGACGGGCCCTTGGCGGTAGCTGCGCAGCCAGAGGGTGGACAGCAGCCACTGGGCGGCGAGGACGGCTCCCGCGGTCACGTACGCCACCTGCAAGGACTGGCCGATGGGCAGCCCGAGGACGCGGCTTGCCACCAGGACGAGGAGTGTGGCGGTCAGGTAGTTGGTCAGCGCCATCCGGCCCAGTGGCGCGAAGACGGCCCGCAGCACCGCCCGCAACGGCGTTCTGAGCAGGACCAGCACGGCGCACACGTACACACCGGCGAGCAGCAGATCGGCCAGGCCGGACGTGAAGGACGGCTGAGGCGCGCCTGTCCCGGTTCGCACCCACAGGAGAGAGGCCACCCCCGCCGCGAAGACCAGGCCCAGCAGGAGCGGCCCTCGCAGGGACCGCTCGATCTGCTCGATCACCCCGTATCGGACCAGCGCCGAGCCCAGCAGGAACAACCCGGCGATCAACAGGGGTCCGCCCCCGCTGCTGATCAGCGCCGCCGCCACGAGCGCCGGTGCGAGGCCCGCCACGGCCCACCGCGGCAGCCAGGCCGAGGGCAGCAGCACCAGCATGCCGATGACGGCGTACTTGGTCAGGATCTCGCCCGGCCACAGCAGCATGTGCAGCAGGCCGATCGCGAGCAACGCCAGCAGCCGGCGCAGCAGGACCAACTCCGGGCGGGAGACGCGGTCCGCGGCGGAGTCCAGCAGCAACGAGAACCCGATACCGAACAGCAGGGAGAACACCGGGAGCCCGAGCCAGGGGTCCCAGTCGCCCATGGGCTGCGTCGCGACGGCGGTGCCGCTGTTGGCGATCAACTGGATGTTGGCGAGCAGGATCTCGCACAACGTGAACCCGCGCAGCACGTCGAGCGCGACGATCCGGGACTGGCCGGACGCGGGCTCGGCGGTCTGGGGCGGGTCGGACGCGGGCTCGGCGGTCTGGGGCGGGTCGAGGGAGACGGCGTCGGGCCCGTCGTGCGGGCGACGGCGGCCGGGACGACCGGCCGGGCCCTCGGAGTGCGGCTCCTGAGGGAGAGCTTCGCGTGGCATGGAGCCTTATCCTGCGCGGCCCACGCGGGCGACGACACCGGTCAAAAGCAGGGTTCGCGGCGTCGACGGCCGTACTTTCGGCCGATTCGTCGAGCGAGGGCGGGGACCTGGCCCGGCCTGGCCCGGCCTGGACGCCTCGGGGCGGTTTCCTCCCGGAGCCGGGGTTCCCAGCGATCAGGTGCCCGACAAATCAGTGAACTCCCGGCGTTCATCCATCGATAAGATCATTCATCAGATCAAGGGACGTCTAGGATCTTAGGTGATCGACTCCGCGAGGAAGGACACCTGTGGCCGAGCAGTCAAACAAGTGGACGAGCGCGATCGACACCACCAAACCCAGCATCGCCAGAGCCTACGACGTCGTCCTCCACGGGAAGGACAACTTCGAGGTCGATCGCGCCTTTGTCGCGGAGATCGCGAAGGTCATACCGGAGATCTACGACGTGGCGGCCTACAACCGGCAGATTCTGGGCCGCGGCGTCCGGTTTCTGATCGACCAGGGTGTCACGCAGTTCCTCGACCTCGGCTCGGGGTTGCCGACCGTGCAGAACACCCACCAGGTCGCGCAGAGCGTGAACCCCGAAGCGCGCGTGGTCTACGTCGACAACGACCCGATGGTGCTGGCGCACGGCCGGGCCCTGCTGGCCGAGAACGACCGCACCGGGGTGGTCACCTCGGACCTGCGCGAACCGGCGGCGATCCTCGCAGACGAGGCCGTCAAACGGCTCATCGACTTCAGCCGCCCGGTCGCCGTGATGATGGTCGGGATCCTGCACCACCTGCACGACGACGAGGACCCGTGGGGCATCGTCGAGGCGTACATGGCCGCGGTCCCGTCCGGGAGCCACCTGTTCGTCACCCACTTCTGCGACTCCTTCCCGGGATCCCGCGAGGCGGAGGAGAAGTACCTCGCGATCCTCGGCACCGGCCGGTTCCGCACCGTCGCCGAGATCACCTCCTTCTTCAAGGGGCACGACCTGGTCGAGCCGGGTGTCGTACCGCTGCCGCAGTGGCGCCCTGAGGAGGACGTCCCCGGGGAGCTGAGCGTGGGCCAGCGCCTGATGTTCGGCGGCATCGCCGTCAAACCCTGACCACGGCCCGACGACCGACGAGCCGCTCCAGCCCGGGCGTGATGATCAGTTCTCGGACGATGAGAAAGAGAGCCTCATGGGACATGTGCTGGTGACCGGCGCCACCGGAGGGATCGGGACGGCGCTGGTCAGCGGGCTCGTGGAGGCGGGGCATCGGGTGACCGCCGTGGGGCGCGGCGTCGGGCGGCTGGAGGTGCGGGGGATCGAGGCGGATCTGGCCGAGCCCGGTACGCTCGCCGCCGCCATGAAGGCGCTGGAGGACACGGGGGAGCTGGCGGACGTGCAGGCCCTGGTGCACTGTGCGGGGATCTCTCCCGTCGAGGCCGTCGCCGAGGCCGGACCTGAGACCTGGCGACGTACGCTGGCGGTCAACGTGGCCTCCGCCGCCGAGCTGGTCCGGCTGACGCTGCCCGCGCTGCGGCGTTCCAGAGGCCATGTGGTCTTCGTCAACGCCTCGCCCGGGTTGACCGGTGTCCCGCGCTGGTCGGCGTTCGTGGCCAGCAAGGCGGCGCTGCGGGAGTTGGCCGACTCGCTGCGCGAGGAGGAGGCGGCCCATGGGATACGCGTCACCACGGTGTATCCGGCGGCGACGGCCACCGACCTGCTGGGAGAGGTCAGGAGCGCCTTCGGGCGGCCGTACGATCCCGAATCGTGCATCCGGCCGCAGACACTCGCTTCGATGATCACCTGGGTGCTGAGCGCACCGGCCGACTCCTACGCCTGCGAGATCTCCGTGGTGCCGACTCCGCGCTGAGCCTCCCCCGTCAATGTGGGGTGGTGAGGCGTTGCCGTTCCTCCCTGACGATCCGGTCGGCCAGTGATTCGTCGGAGATGTCGATGGCGGCGGGTGTCGACTCGGCGAGGTGGCTGCGTCTGGCGTAGGCGTCGAACAATGCCGCCTTGGCGTGCATGATCTCCAACAGCCGCTCGTCCATGCTGTCGGGCGTGAGCAGGCGGTGCACCTGCACGCGCCGTACCTGGCCCATGCGGTGGGCGCGGGCCACGGCCTGGCTTTCCAGGGTCGGCTTGACCTGCGGCTCGCAAATGATCACGACGGAGGCCGCCTGGAGGTTGAGCCCTGTCCCGCCCGCCTGGATCTGCGCGAGCAGCACCGCGTGCCCCCTGGCCGCCGTGAACGCGTCCACCACCTGCTGGCGGCGTCCCGGGTCCAGGTCGCCGCCGATCGGCCCGTGAACCGGGGAGTCGACGGCGGGACCGACGGCGGCGAGCACGTCGCGGAAGTAGGAGAACACGACGACCTTGAGCCCGGCGTCGGCCGCCTTGCCGACCAGCTCGCGCAGCCGTTCCAGCTTGGCGGACTGCTCCGGCACCGCGTAGGCGGCGCGGCGCATCGTCATGAACCTGCCCGACTCCACCGCCTCACGGTAGGCGGCGGCGTCGGCCGCGCTGAACTCCTCCCACTCGTCCATGTGGACCAGCTCGGGCAGCTCCGTGACCACGTCCTTCTGGTTGCGGCGCAGGTAGACGGGCGCGACGGCGCGGCGGAACGCCTGTGCCCGATCGGTCGTCCCACCCGGCTCGACCTGGCCGAGCAGCCCCGGCTGGAGGTGATCCACGAGGGAGCGGAACTCCTCGATGTGGTTCTCCATCGGCGTGCCGGTCATGAACAGCACCGTGCCGACGTGGCGGGACCATCGGGCGACGGCTTTGGCGCGGCGGGTCCGCGGGTTCTTCACGTAGTGCGCCTCGTCGACGACGAGCATCCCTGCCTGCGGCACGGTGTCCAGCGTGTGCAGTCCGTCGAACGTGGTGACCGCGACCCCGCCGCGTTCGAGCCAGGCGGCGTGGGCCAGAGGGCGCTCGTCGCCGTGGAGCCGATAGGCCCGCAGGGAACTGCGGGCCTCGATCTCGCGCAGCCAGTTGATCAGCACACTGGCCGGGCAGACCACCAGGGAATGCGTGGTCTCCCGCGCGTGCAGGTGTGCCAGCACGGCGATCGCCTGGATCGTCTTGCCCAGACCCATCTCGTCACCGAGGATCACCCGGCGCTGGGCGAGCGCGAACTGCGCGCCGAACGCCTGATAGCCGCGTAGCGAGACCCGGCGCAGGGTGTCGTCCAGCTCCTGCGCCTTGACCCGCGCGGTCAGCTCGCCGGGCAGGAAGCCCTCGGCGGCGGCGCGGTCCGACGGCGCCGTGGCCGACAGCTCCGCCAGCAGGTTGTAGTGGTCGGCCGCGCGGATCTCGAAGTCGATCCACGCCAGAGCCCCGTCCGGCGGCGGGCGCAGCAGGTCGGTGGTGGCCTGGGCGATGAGCAGCCTGGTCTCGGTCTCGTCGGTGAGCAGGCCGGCGATCTGCGCCACGGCCTGCGCCGCGCGGGCGCGGCGGCGGCTTCCGTACAGGAGCCCGCGTAACCGGTTGCCGAGGGGGCGGGCCTGGGGGATCAGCTCGTCCAGTCGCCGTGCGACCGTCTCGGCCGTACGGCGGGCGCGCGGCAGGTCGGGGCCGACGGCGACCAGGCGGTGCAGCGCGACGAGCAGCCGGGTGGTTTCCGGGTCGCGGTTGTCCACGTCGATGTGGAGGGTGCACGACTTCCTCGTGGCCCGCGCGATGCCTTCGGCCGCCGTCTGTGCCTGCCATCGGGTCTGCTGTCCGACTCCGGGCAGTTTCTGCAGCTCGTACGGCGTCGCCTCCAGAACGCTGAGCACCGTGCCGTACCCGGCCTCCTGCAGCGCTCCGATCCGCAGCCGGCCGCTGGTGACGTCCTTCAGCCGGGACACCGGCATCGCGCCGAGCTCCGCCCTGGCCTGCCGCCCGCGCAGCGGCTCAAGGGCGGCGCGGACGTCCGCGACCGCTCGTTCGTGTTCGGCGATCATTTCTCGCGCGTCGCTCAGCAGCCGCCGTGCGCGCCCCAGCAGGTCCCGGACCTCCCTGGCGGGCTGTGATCCCATAGGCGAGAAGGTATCTCCTCCCGGCGACGGGGACCTCGGATCGCGACACCCGGGAAATCGGGTGCAACCTTTCGTGCGCCGGGTCGCGTTTTGAACGGGCGAGAGGAGATCGCATTGCATCGTCACGACGACTTCCGCGAGTTCGTGATCGCCCGCCAGCAGGCGCTGATGCGGACGGCGTACCTGCTCACGGGAGACGCGCACCTCGCCGAGGACCTGTTGCAGAGCGTCCTGGTCAAGGTCGCGGGCCAGTGGTCCAAGCTGACCGGCGGCGGCAATCCCGAGGCGTACACCCGTAAGGCGCTCGTCAACCAGTACATCTCGTGGAGGCGCCGGCCGCGGCCGGAGGTGCCGCGCGCCGAGCTGCCGGAGCGCGGCGCCTCCTACGACGACGCGGCGCTTCAGCGGATCGTGTTACGCCAGGCTCTGGACAAGCTGCCGCCCAGGCAGCGGGCCGTGATCGTGCTGCGGTTCTGGGAGGACCTGACCGAGGCACAGACCGCCGAGGCGCTCGGCTGCGCGCCGGGCACCGTCAAGAGCCAGTCCCATCACGCGCTGGCCCGCCTGCGGACGCACGCGCCCGAACTCGCATATCTGCTGAACGACACGGAGATCAAGGAGGTGGCCCGATGACGAGGCTGCGGGAGGCGCTGGACGACATCGCCGCGCAGGCGCCCCTGGTGGACCTGGCCGACGTGGCCGTGGCCGGCTACCGGCGCCGACGGCGGCGGAGCACATTCATGCTGGCCGCCGTCGCGACGGTCACGGTGGTGGGCGCGGCGAGCACCGCGGTGACGCTGCCGTGGCAGGGAGCCGGCGTGGCCGACCGTACGGTCACGCCGCAACAGGTGGACACCGTTCCCACCCTGCCGGACGGGGCGGTGGGGCCGCTCGCGTACGCGTTCCAGACGCCCTGCAAGCAGCAGAGCAATCCGATTCGCATCGACTGCGGCACGGTCGAGTGGCGGGTGGTCACCCGGAACAACCGGACGTACCGGGTGCCGCAGGCGCTGGCCAGCACCACCAAGGACCGGCCCGCGCCCGTCGCGATCAGCCGGGACGGCCGCATGCTCGTCTACTACAGCCGCCAGGCCCAGGCGCACGTGGTCCGCGATCTGGTGGGCGGCACCCAGGTGACCTCTGCCGTAGCCGTGCCGGAGGAGCGGATCGACATCGGCTCCATGCTGGCGCTCTCCGACGACGGCCGCTACGTGTTCTTCGATCCACGCGAGGGGAGCAAGGATCCCGGGCTGCTGATCGACGTGCGTACCGGCAAGAGCCGGCCGGTGGACGGCAAGTACGAGGTGGTCAGCGTCAAGGACGGCGTCGCCGAGCTGGTCCGTTTCGGCAAGACCGATCTGTGGCAGATGCCGGTAACCGGCGGCGGCCGGCCGGTGCGCTTCGACGGGAAGTTCATCATGTTCAGCGAGCTGGCCCCGGACGGCCGCACGGTGGTCGCCTTCGACCACCCGGACCACACCAAGAACAAGCTCAGCGTGCTCGACGCGAAGAACGGACGGATCCTGCGGACGGTGTCCATCCGCGGGCTGCCCGCGAAGCGGGGCGGCGGTGTGCTGGAAACCGGCCTGTGGACCAGCGGATCCGAGGTCACGATCATCTACGGGTACCAGAACGAGGTCCGCGCCTACGCGGTCGACATCGGCACAGGCAAGGCCCGCCAGGTGGCCCGCTACCCGGGAGGCGGGAAGATGGTGCATCTGGTCCTGCCCGGGATGGCGAGCCGATAGGCCCCCGCACCGTACGCACCCACCGCCCGGCACGGCAGTCCGCCCTCGAATTCCGCGGCGGCTGCCGTCCACGCACTCCGTTCACACTTTAACGCCGGCCGGCAGCGCCGGGACGTTCCCGCCTCGATGAGGCTTCTTCACGCGGTGCGGGCCAGCGCCCCAGGAGGGAGTGCAGGGCGTCGAGGCAGCGGGCCCACGAGTCCTCGGACGGACGCGAGTACGCGAACCCGCCTGCGGCTTCGAGACTGACGAAGCCGTGGAGTGTGCTGCGCACCAGCCGAACCGCGTCGGTCAGGTCGGGCTCGGTCAGCGCGTACGCGCGCAGCATGCTGTAGGTCAGCTCGACCGCTCGCCGCGGCCCGGGTGCCTGGGCCGCCAGTTCGGGATCGATCTGCATCGGGACCTGTGTCGCGGTGTAGCGGCCGGGGTGGGCGTGGGCGTACGCGCGCCAGGCATTCGCGAACGCGACGAGCGCGTCCTTGCCCGCCCGCCCGGCGGTGGCCTCGGCGATGCCGATGGTCTTCTCGTCGGCCGCCAGCAGCGCGATCCGTCCGCGCAGGTCTTCCAGGCCGCGTACGTGCGCGTAAAGGCTGGCGTCCTTCACCCCGAGCCGCCGCGCCACCGCCGACATGGTCACGTGTTCGAGCCCGACCTCGTCGGCCAGCTCGGCGCCCGCGAGCGTCACCCGTTCCGCCGTCAACCCGGCCCGCGCCATGCGCTCCGCCCTTCCCTTAGAGCCATCAAGAGAAACCTAGTGATATTAGGCTAAGCCTTGTGACCCAAGGATGGCAAAACGGTGTTGTTACCCTCGGGGCATGATCTCCTCAGCCGAGAGCGGCTCGTTGCTCGCCACGGCCGCACAAGGCTTGCCCTCTGGGCTTCATGCGGCGGAGCTGCCCATTCCCGGGCTCATGTCCGAGTCGCCCGCCCTCCGGCGCCCGACGACAGCGATCGATCATGGAGAGCCGCTGTCGCAGGTCGCGGGCGACGGGATAGCCCTGTTGCACAGCTACGCCAGGTCCGGTTGGCGGCATGCGGTCGGCCGGCAGTGGTTGAGAGCCGATGCGCTCGTACGGCTGCGGCGGGCAGCCGCCGCCCTGCCGGAGGGATTCGGTGTCGCGGTCTTCGACGCCTGGCGGCCCCTGGCGTTGCAGCGGGAGTTGTTCGACGCGATCAGCATGGACGGGAGTGCCGGTACCGACTTCGTCGCGCCGCCTTCGGAGAACCCCGCGGCGCCACCGCCTCATCTCACGGGCGGGGCGGTCGATCTCACCTTGACCTGGCAGGGAGTGCCGCTGGCGCTGGGCACGGCGTTCGACGAATTCAGTCATCTGGCCGCGGCCAGAGCCTTCGAGCACGTCGCCGGGCCAGTGCGCACACTGAGGCGGCTGCTGTACCACACGCTTCGCCGGCAGGGGTTCGTGGTGCTGGCGGAGGAGTGGTGGCACTTCGAGTTCGGCACGCGCCTGTGGTCGGCCCTGACCGGCCGACCGCCCCGGTACGGACCGGCCGCGCCGTAGTCGGCGGCGCACTCCGGCCCTGGTCACGTCATCGAGGGAGCAACACGCAGAACTCGTTGCCGTCAGGGTCGGCCATCACCACCCGGCCGACCTCGCCCTGTCCGAGGTCGATCCGGCTCGCGCCGAGTGACATCAGCTGGTCGACCTCCGCCTGCTGATCCCCGTGCGCGGGTGGCGCGAGGTCGAAGTGCAGCCGGTTCTTCCCGGTCTTCCGCGCCACCGGCGGACCGCCCCAGGTGATCTTCGGACCGCCGTGGGGCGAGCGGATGGCGGTCTCCTGGTCCTGGTCCCAGACCAGCGGCCAGCCCAGCGCCTCGCTCCAGAAGTAGCCGACCTCCTGAGAGCCGTCACACGCGAGCGCTCCGATGAACCCGCAGTCGGCGAGGAACTTGTTGTCCGGCTCGATGACGCAGAACTCGTTGCCCTCGGGGTCGGCGAGCACCACATGACGATCCTCCGGACCTTGCCCGACGTCGATGTGCCGCGCACCCAGCTCGATCGACCTCGCGACCGTCTGCCGCTGGTCATCGAGGGACGTGCTGGTCAGATCGAAGTGCATCCGGTTCTGGCCGGTCTTCTGCTCCCGGCTCGGCAGAAACCGGATCAGGAAGCCGGTGTCATCGCTCGGCAGAAGAGTGCTGCCGTCATGGGGATCGTCGGCCATCTCCCAGCCCAGGACTCCTGCCCAGAAGCGGGCGAGACCGAGCGGGTCGTTCGCGTCGAAGCAGAGCGCGACGAGCTGAGCGGTCATCCCGCACCTCCAATCCCTTCCACTGGCTCACAGGCGTGGACGGACACGCGCCTTCCTCGCAGATTCTGCCTTGTCGACCACGCGTGTCCCAAGACATTAACCGGGCATGCGTCGGCCGGTTCGGCCACCTCGCCGCCGAACCGCCCGCATGCTTCACCGGGACACCCCGCCGGACCGGGCGGGGTGCCCGGACTCAGGCCGCGACGGCGGCGCGGAAGGTGGCCAGGGCCTCGGCGCCGAAGTATGCGCCGTAGCTGGTCGTGCTGTTGCGCAGGGCGTGGGTGGAGATCACGTAACCGGAGCCGGCGGCCTGGTTGAAGTCCTGGAACCAGGGTCCGCCGCTGGAGCCGCCGCCCATGTCGCAGAGCAGGGCGTACTTCATGTCGTAGGCGGGGGCGACGGAGGCGCCGCTGCAGAACTGCAGGGTCTGCCCGCTGTTGCCGTTGTTCGGGTAGCCGAGCAACAGGTTGGTCTTGCCGGCGGTGGTGGAGTTGAACCGGATGCCCTGCCCGCCCACGGTCTGCACCGGGGTCTTGCTCTTCACCTTGTTGACGACCAGCATGCCGAAGTCGAGCGGCGGCTTGCGGACGCCGTCCTTGTAGTAGCCGGACCAGATGAACATGGTGCGCGCCGTGAACTTCCCGTACGGCGCCGCCCCGTTCTTGTAGGCGGGCACGAAGATCAGGTTGCGGCTCCAGCGGCCCTCACTGTCGATCATGGCGTGCGCGACGGTCACGATGACGTCCCCGTCGGTGCTGTTCACCACGGTGCCGGAGGCCACGAAGTCGTTGCCGTTGCCGCCGGTGCCGAACACCTTCCCGGCCGTCTTGGCGATGAGGCCGCCCGACTTCCACGTCTGCTGGGTGGCCGCCGTCGTGGCGTACGGGACGACCTTCTCCCAGCGCATGGTCTTGGGAGTGGGGGCGGGAGCGACCTCCACCTCCTCGCCGGCAGCACGCGGTGTCGCCTCGCCGGTCGCGGCCTTCGCCGGACGGGCGGGAGCGGCCAGCGGCCGAGCGGCGCGCATGCGTTCGGGCGTCCAATAGTCGTCGCCCGCCGCGAACGTGGTCGGGAGTTGCCGCGCGATCGGCCCGTCCTTCGCGGGCTCGCCCTTCTCAGGGTCGGCGAGGGCGGCGTGGGAGCCCAGCCCGAGCAGCAGGGTGGTCAATCCGGCGATAGCCAAGGTACGCAATGGTGCCTCCGTGACAGAAGTGATGACGGAGACTTACCACATATGTCGCATTTAGCGGCAATCGATCTCCAGGGGCTCCGCTCGCCGAGGGCAGTCCGCGGGCCCTGGCACGACGTCAGCGCCGAACGGACCGGTAGCGTAGCCCGAACAGGGTCACGTCCGGCACGTCGGGGCCGGTCAGGCCGACGGTGGTGACGCGCTCGGCGGGGCCGGCGGTGAAGACGAGGTCCGCGCCGGGCACCGCGAGCCGCCAGTCGGCGCCGACCGGGATGGCGTCCGGCAACCCTAGGATCGCGGCCAGCCACCGCGCGCCCTCGCGCGGGTCGGCGGTCTCCACCACGAGGTGGTCGATGCCGAAGCCGGAGGGCCGCCGGCCGAGGGAGCGCGTCAGCGCGCGGCGCTGTTCTGGCTCGCCGGGGTAGGTGAGCAGGAACGGCGTCCACCGTGGACCTTCGGTGGGGAACGCGAGCGGGTACGACACCTTCCGATCGCCACGCGGCAGGTCAATCATGATCACTTCGGCGGCGACCCCGGCCGAACGCATCCGCTCGGTCGCCCTGGCGATCTCGGGCACCTCGAAACCCATCGCGAACGCGCCGCCGCCGGCGGCCATCATGTCCTCCACGGTGGACACGACCTGCCGGGACCACGGGGCGTACATGTTGGACACCCATTCCTCGCGATTCAGCACGGTGTACAGCTCGACGTAGCGCAGGTCGTCGAGCCAGCTCCCGTTCTGCGCGCCGAAGGCCGGCTCCGCGGTGTACGTGCGGAACCCGGCCGCGTCGTACGCGGTCGCCGCGCGCGGCACGTCCGGGACGACATGGATCAGATGGTCGAAGCTGGGCGATGAAGTAAGGCTCACCTAACCTAGGTTGCCCGGTGGCACGCTTAAAGTCAACAGGTGTGAAGTTCAGACTTGGCTAGTCTTGCCCTGTGTCCAGCGAGATCCCGCGTACTCGGCGCCGGCCCACCCACCGCAAGGGCAGACCCACCTTGACCAGGGAGTTGATCGGCAGGGCGGCGCTGACGGCGATCTCGCGAGACGGCCCGACGGCGCTGCGCATGCGAGCGCTCGCCGACGAACTCGGCGTCTCCCCTCGCGCGCTGTACAACTACGTCACCGATCAGCGCGAGGTGCTGGCGCTGGCACTGGGCGTCGCACAGGACGACGCGCCCGAGCCCCGGCTGGACCCGGCGGACTGGCAGGACAGCCTGCGCGGCTACTGCCAGGAGTTGCGCGCCTGGTACCGGCGGCACGCCGGGCTGGTGGCGCTGGCCATGAGCGGGCAGTTCGCGGCCCTGCCCGGCCCGCAGCCGACCCTGGCGCGCCACCAGGACGCCGTGCTCGAATTCCTGCTGCGGATCGGGCTGAGCCCAGAAGGCGCACTCCGCGCGTATCAGCAGATGATCCTGCTGATCGCCGGGTTCACCGAGTTCTACGACTCCTGGCACGACCGGCCGCCGCCGGGGGTGGACCCGTCCGAATGGGACACGGTCCCTCCGCAGGTCCGGGATGCCGCGACGCGTCTCGACGCGCCTCATCTGCGCCGCGTCGTCGCCGAGGCCGGCCCACAGCACCCGGACGAACTGTTCGGCTCCACCGTGGACATGCTGGTGGCGTGGCTCGAACGGACCCTAGAAGGCTGAACCCCATCCGTACAGGGCGACCCCATCTGTGCGCGATCGCCCGGTTTTCGGGGTGTACTTGATCGCATGGCGCTGAAGGAGTTCTATCCGCCGATCGAGCCGTACGACTCCGGCCTGCTCGACGTCGGGGACGGTAACGAGATCTACTGGGAGGCTTGCGGCAACCCGGACGGCAAGCCCGCGGTCTTCCTGCACGGTGGCCCCGGCGGTGGCATCCTGCCCGCCTTCCGCCGGTTCTTCGATCCGGCCGCGTACCGGATCGTGCTGTTCGACCAGCGCAACTGCGGCGCCAGCCGGCCGAGCGCCGCGGACCCGGCTGTGTCACTGCGGCACAACACCACCCCGCACCTGGTCGCCGACATCGAACGGCTCCGCGAGCACCTGTCCGTCGACCGCTGGCTGGTCTTCGGCGGGAGCTGGGGCAGCACCCTTGCCCTCGCGTACGCCCAGGCCCACCCCGACCGGGTCACCGAACTGGTGCTCCGCGGCATCTACCTCGTCCGGCCCTCCGACGAGGTCTGGTCGTTCACCTCCACCGGCGCGGCCCACCTCTTTCCCGCCGAGTGGGCCGCGTTCCGCGACGCGATCCCGGCCGCCGAGCGACACGACCTGCTCGCCGCGTACGGCCGCCGCATCGAAGACCCCGACCCCGCCGTCCACCTCCCGGCGGCCCGCGCCTGGATGGGCTGGGAGTTCACGGCCAACACCCTGGTGCCGGTCGATCCGCCGCAGCTCGACGACGCCGCCATCCTCCTCTTCGCCCGCATCACCCACCACTACATCAGCAACGGCGGATTCCTCCCCAAGGAGGGCCTGCTGGCGGGCGTGGACCGCATCAGGCACGTACCGACCGTGATCGTCAACGGCCGCTACGACGTGAAGACCCCTCCTGACCAGGCGTGGGATCTGCACCAGGCGTGGCCGGAGGCCGAGTTCCACCTCGTCGAGGACGCGGGTCACAGCGGTTCGGAACCCGGCACCCTCGACCGCCTGATCGAGGCCACCGACCGCTTCCGCGTCCAGGGCGCGCGTCAAAGCTGACCGGCCCCGTTCCTGATCCCGGGGGCGAGGAACGACGGCAAGAACCCCGGCCACTTGATCAGCGGCCGGGGTCCGGGTCAGTGGCCGGTCCAGTGAATGGCGTTCACGATCCGCGGGAATGCGAGTGGGCCGGAGGGGTCAGGGCACTGTCGTCGCCGAGGCCGCACCCGCGTTGCAGGAGGTCGAGGTGTGCTGCGACAACAGGTTGTCGCAGGTGCTGACCGGAATGTTGATCGGTTCGATGATCTCGTCGTTGAAGACCGTCACCAGGCTGGAGGGCGGGGCGGCTTCCGGCGCCGGGGCGACGGGTTCCGCCGCGGGCGCGGCGGGCTCCGCCGCCGGGGCGGGTGCCGGGTGGACCGGCTGGCTCTGGCCGGCGGGTGGGGCCGGGGGGACGACCGTGGGCAGGCTCGCGGCGTAGGCGGGGGCCGCGAGCAGCGTCCACAGGCCGGCCGCTGCCAAGGTCAGGGCAGCTTTGCGCACGAAGGTTCCTTTCGTTCGGTGCGCCCGTTGCGCGGAAAAGGGCGCACCTGCCTCGCCTGTGGAGGGTGGAAGAGCCTGAGCCGGGGGACGGCGGGGTCGCCCACACTCACAGGCGTTTTACGGAAAGCAACCTTACAACTACTGATTGTTGACACACCCTGATCGGCGCATCCCGGCCGGGTCAGCCGGGGCGGCGATGGGTACGGCGCACGGCCAGGCCGCCGAGGGCCACCGACGCGAGCGTCAGGATTCCCGCCTCGGTCCACTGGAAGCGCCAGAACCGAGATGGCGGATGGTAGTACACGGCGTACCGGTGGCCCTTGCCGAACAGGCAGTCATGCCACGCCTCGGCTGTCTCCTCGCTCTCCGGCACCTGCCGCGGGCAGCCGCCGGCGACCGGCTCGTCGACCTCTCTCCCCGACGGCTCCACCCAGGCGGCGCGCACCATCCGCGCGTCGCGATCGCCGAGGACCATGGTGCCGGACAGTTCGGTACGCACCGGCTCGGCATAGTGGTCGCTGAGCTGGAACAGGGTGAACATCGTCACCGCCACCCCGGCCACCACCAGCGCCATCGCGGGCAGCGTACGCCGGAACAGCGACCCGGCCGCGGCGCCGAGCGCGAACGCGTACAGCCACCACGCCGCCGGCTCCACCCCGACCATGTTGAACACGCCGATGTTGCCGAACGTGGAGTCGCTTCCCCCCTTGAAGACCGGCCGCCACAGGCTCACCATGAGCGACAGCAGCAGCCCGCCCGCCACGACCGCCCCGCCCAGGACCGACAGCTTGATCACCAGCCACCGCCGGACGGGCACGCCCTGGGTCCAGGCCAGGCGGTGGGTGCCGCGTTCGTACTCGCGGCCGAGCAGCGGCGCGCCCCAGAACGCCCCGATCAACGCCGGGGCCACCAGCGGCATCCAGCCGAACACCGAGTAGACGGCGTCGTAGCGATCGAAGAGCCCCGCCACGACCTCGAGGCACTGCTCCACGGGCCCGGGGCAGCCCGGGGCGTGCTCGGTCACGTGCCAGTTCGCCTCGATCGCCGAGCCCAGCAGCAGCAGGCCCAGCAGCGCCAGGAACCCCGCCGTCACGAGGATCTGCGCCCGGTGCTGGCGCCACGTCACCCAGATCACGCGCCCACCCCCGTCAGTCCCGGCAGCGCCGCCGACTCGGGGCTGCGCAGGTAGCCCATGACGAGTTCGTCCAGCCCGGGGCGCCGCGCCCGCCAGCGCGGATCGGTCGGCGGCGTGCCCCTGACCAGCATGCCGACCTGCCTGCCGGTACGGCTCGCGCCCACCACCTGCGCCCCCGCCGTCGACGCCCCGTCCGGGCCGGTGAGCACGAGGTGCCCGTCGAGCAGTTCCTCGATGTCGCCGCTGACCTGCAGCCGGCCCCCGTTCAGCACGATCAGCCAGTCGCAGGTCTCCTCCAGGTCGGACACGACGTGCGAGGACAGCAGCACGGTCACCTCCCGCCCGGCCACCTCCGCCATGATCGAGCGCATCACGTCGTGGCGGGCGAGTGGGTCGAGGTTGGCCAGCGGTTCGTCCAGGACGAGCAGGTCGGGCCGACCGGCCAGCGCCAGCGTGACCGCCACCTGCGCCCGCTGCCCGCCCGACAGCCCGCTCACCTTGCGTTTCAGCGGGATGCCGAGCCCGGCGAGCCGGTCGGCAGCGGCGGCGTCGTCCCAGTGGCGGTTCGTGCGGCGGCCGAAGGTGAGCATCTCGGCGACGGTGAAGCCGTCGTACAGCGGCTTGTCCTGCGCCACCAACGCCGCCTCACCGGCCACGCGAACGCTGCCCAGCGCGGGCCGCAGCAGGCCGACCGCCGCGTGCATGAGCGTGGTCTTGCCCGCGCCGTTGGGCCCGACGAGCGCCGCCACGCGGCCTGCGGGCACCGACAGCGAGCAGTCGCGCAGCGCCCACGTACGGCGATAGCGGACCCCCAGCCCGGTCGCCTCCAGCGCGGGACTCATGCCACGTCCTCCTTCGCGGCGTCGGCCAGGACCACGGCGACCAGCACCCGCAGGTCCTCCTGGTCGAGCCCGGCCGCGCGGGCCTCGCGCACCCACGCCTCCAGCGCGTGCCGCAGCCGCGTGTGCTCGGCGAGCGTCGCCCCCGCGATGCCCTGCTGGACGAACGTCCCCATCCCCGGCCGCCCCTCGACCAGCCCTTCGCGCTCCAGCTCCCGGTACGCCTTGAGCACGGTATTGGGGTTGATGGCCAGGCTCTCGACCACCTCGCGGGCCGTCGGCAACTGGTCGCCGGGGCGCAGCGTACCGAGCCGGAGCGCCTGTTTGACCTGGTGGACGAGCTGCAGGTACGTCGAGACCCCCGAGCCGCGGTCCAGGTTGAACTCGATCAACCAAAACACCCTTTCACTATTTGAGTAGTGAAAGGGTGTTGGATGCGAGGGCCCGCTGTCAACCCGTGGCCGTCCCGCGAACCGCGCCGTCGGACGCCGAGCCGGGCGGACGAGCCGGGGTCAGGTCAGGTCAGCAGGCGCTCGATGAGATCGGCGGCCCGCGTGGTGCCGCCTTCGGCCAGCGCGTCGGCCCGCAGCCGCGCCGAGCGGCGGGCGACCTCGGGGTCGGAGACGAGTTCGCTCAGGGCGGTGCGCAGGGCGTCGGCCGTGGCGTCCTGGGTGTCGATCCGGCGCGCGACGCCCAGCTCCACGAGACGGTCGGCGTTGAGGAACTGTTCGGCGGCCTGCGGGACGGCGATCATCGGGACACCGGCCAGCAGTCCTTCGCCGCAACCGCCCATTCCGGCATGGGTGACGAAGGCGTCCGCCTGTTCCAGGATGGCCCGCTGGGGGACCCAGGAGTGCACTTCGACGTTGGCGGGGATGTCGCCCAGCTCGCTTTCGTCGGTGTGCCTGCCGATCTGCAGGACGACGTGCCAGCCGGGCAGATCGCCGAAGGCCGCCAGGCACTGCCGATAGAACTCCGGCTGCCGGGTGAACGCCGAGCCGAGGGAGATCAGCAGGACGTTCGCGGCCTCGCCGGGACGCCGCCAGCCCTCCGCTCCCCCGCCCAGCTCGTAGCAGGGGCCGACAAAGGTCACCGTTTCGTGGTCGACCTGGTCGGCGTGCGGTTGCAGCGCGCGGGAGATCAGCGCCAGGGCCCGTGCCGGGCGGCCGGAGAAGGCGTCCACGTCAGTGGTGGACGCGCCGGAGCCGGCGAGCCACCGCGCGAACTTCGCCCGGTAGGCGTCGGCCCCCGGAAGCTGCCACAGATTCGCGGCCACGTCCCGGTCGTAGTCCTTCCAGGCGACGAACGTCGGGGACAGTTGCAGGATGGGGCGCTCCTGCGCTTCGGCGAGTGCGCGCGCGGCGTAGGCGCCGATGTCGTACAGGTAGAGGTCCGCGGGGTCGTCGTCGTAGGCGGCGCGGAGCTGCGGAAGGGCCTGGACGGCGTCGTCGAGGAAGAGGCTCATCGCGGCGATGGGGTCGTCGGGCCAGTTGTTGTCGGCGACGGGCAGCACGGAGGTGCAGGGGACGAGTTCGGCGCCGGTCGACGTGATCAGGTCGCTGACCGCCGGGTCGTTGGCGTACGTCACCCGATGGCCGCGGGCCACCAGCTCGCGGATGATCTCGAGGCTGGGCAGGACGTGGCTGACGGCGGGGACGCCGACCATCGCGATGTGGGCACGGCGACGGGACATGGAAGATCACTTCATTTCTGGTCGATGGCGGAACGGACCACCTCCGCGAGGCGGAAACCGAGGCCACGGGCACGGGGGCGTCTCGTGTCCGCGTCACGGACGTCAGGCGTTCGGGACGGCGGCCTCCAGGTCGGCGACGCTGCCCGACATGATCGTCCGTACGTGCTCGGTGATGTGCTCCACGGGCCAGTCCCACCAGGCCACCGCCAGCAGCCGGGCGACGTCGCCGGCGCTGTAGCGGGTGCGGATGAGGCGGGCCGGGTTGCCGCCGACGATCCCGTAGTCGGGGACGTCCGAGGTGACCACGGCGCCGGAACCGACGATCGCCCCGTGCCCGATCCGTACGCCCGGCATCACCGTCACGCCGTAACCGAGCCAGACGTCGTTGCCGACGACGGTGTCGCCACGGTTGGGCAGGCCGGTGAGCAGGTCGAAATGGTCGGACCACGAGCCGCCCATGGTGGGGAAGGGGAAGGTCGAGGGGCCGTCCATGCGGTGGTTGGCGCCGTTCATGATGAACCGCACCCCGGTGCCCAGCGCACAGAACCTACCGATGACCAGCTTCTCCGGCCCGTAGTGGTAGAGCACGTTGCGCGTCTCGAACGCGGTCGGATCGTCCGGGTCGTCGTAGTACGAAAACTCTCCGACCTCGATCAACGGCGACGTGACCAGCGGCCGGAGCAGCACCACCCGCGGCTGGCCCGGCATCGGACGCAGCACCGTCGGGTCGGCGGGGACACTGGACTTCATTGGTCTTTTCCTCTACTAACGCGACAACTGCTACATTAAGATAGTGTCATGGATGTTGTCCGCTGAGCAAACCGGAGACGAAACGATGCCCTCCGCGCCTCCACCGTCACAGGACGACCCGTCGACGCCGCCGATCCGGCGCCGCCCGGGTGGCCGTACCAGCCGCATCCGTACGCAGGTGCTCGACGCGGTCCGCGCCGAGCTGGGCGAGCGCGGCTACGACGAGCTCACCCTCGACGCGGTCGCGGCCCGTGCGGGCGTCCATCGGGCGACGGTGTACCGGCGCTGGCGGGATGTCGGCGGCCTGCTCGCCGACCTCCTCGACGCGACCGGCGACGACGACTGGCAGCCCCAGGACACCGGCTCCCTGCGCGGCGACCTGGCGGCGCTCAACCACGAGAACCTGGCGGCGCTGACCGCACGGCCGTCGATCGCCGCGGCGCTGATCGCCGCCTCGTTCAGGTCCGAGGAAGCCGCCCGCGGCCTGCGGCGGCTCTGGGAAGATCGCTACGCCCGCTGCGAGGTCATCGTCAGCCGAGCCGTCCACCGCGGCGAGCTGCCGCCGCACACGGACGCGCGACGGCTGCTCATCGCCGCCACCGCGCCGCTCTACCACCAGTTGCTGCTGCTCCGCACACCCCCCGCCGCGGAGCTGCCCGACCACGCGGCGACCGATGCCGTCATCGCCGCGACCGCCGGCGCCTTCGTCACGTCCCCGCCGGCCGACGACGACTGATCGCCCCGGTACGGGAATCACCCACAGGAATCGGGAAGATCACAGGACCGGCACGTTCACCACCGCGGTACGCGAACAGGACGGCCTGCACTGATCCACTCACAGCGGCACACGTGCGTGGCGTCCGCGGACGTGGTGAAGGACTTGACGACACCATCCCCGCGAGCGGCTACGGAGAAAGTTACTCCGCATCTACGGGCAAAAGCGCTGATCAGAGACCCGTAACAACGTCAAAAGCGCTCCGCGCGCGTAGCGGATCGAGCATCCTGGGCATCACCGGGAACTTCCCGAGCAGCGCCGTCACGCTCTCCGTACCCCCCTTCCATAAAGAGGTCCTTTGTGACTCGATATGCCATCGACTGCGCCCGGAACGCGCTCATCGCCCAATGGAGCACCGGCATCGGCGACACCGCCACCACCGTGGCCGAACTCCCCCGCCACCACCCCCGCCAGCACCTCCTCCAGCTCACCGCCAACCTGACCAGCCTGTCCCAGCTCTGCTGGCGCTCGTACACGCACCCCGCCAGCGCCACCGACCAGCACGGCCCGCACAGCCTCGGCTGGTACCGGCAGCAGGAACGCGACGCCTTCGCCACCGTCCTGCCCATCCTGATCAATGCCAGGCAGCCCGCCGACGAGCCGATCGGCACCAAGGTCGAACAGGCCGCGCACGCCGTCGCCCGCGTCCTGCGCACACTCGACGCCCCGCAGCTCACCACGCGCATCACCACCGACGTCGCCGCCGAACTGGCCGCCATCGAACAGGCCGAGCTCGGCGACCTGTCCGAACGCGCCGAGCAGGCCGTCGCCCTCAGTCGCGAGGACGCCTCACCCCTGCAGATCTCCCAAGCCGACCGCCTGCTGCACCAGAACCCCTTCGGCTGCGAAGCGCTCCTCACGCAGGTCGATCCCACCGCGGCCGCCATCGCCGCGGCCCACTGGTTCCACGCGGCGGTCACCGTCACCGCCCAGCGCACCGGCCTGTACCTGATCCAGATCGTGGCCACCGCCGAGCAGCGCGGCAAGCCCCTCGCCATCGAGAGCCTCACCGACATCACGGCGGCCATCAACATCGGCGAACGCTCCCGGCACGTGGTCATGCCCCTCATCCGCAACGCCCTGCACGTCGCCGAGGGCCACCTGCGCGGCATCACCGACGTCCAACAGCGCCTCACCGCCGCCGGGCAGTTCATCGAGAAGGCCCAGGCAGAACATCCCGAACTCGGCCTCCACCCCGACACCGTCCGCCTGCCGCTCACCCCGCTCGATCCCGCCCGGCCCGCCCCCGACCTCCTGGACAACCTTCTCCACGGCATCCACGTCTGCTGCCGGCTCTACCAGGAGCACGCCGGCGTCCAACGCCCCATCGCCACCACGAGCGACGCCGGGGACGAGCCTCGGCAGGAAGCGCTCCGCCGGGCGTTCCTCACCGCGACCCGGGAGGAAGCAGCCCGCCAAAGCGAGCGACTGCTCTAGCCTTGGTGCCCCGACGCGTGGAAGGCGATCAGAGGAGAACCGACGCGTGTACGTGAGGTTTCAGAGCCCCACCCCCAATGCACGAGGTGTCCACCCCGGCGTGTTCGGCCTCGTCAACGGTCTCGCCAAGCAGGGCCGGCTCTCGCCGGAACAGGAGCGCTTCAGAACCGAGGGCCACGCCTGGTATCAGGCGAACCTGACCGACCCCAGCGACGTGGATCCGCACGTCTACGACCGAGTGCGCAACCCAGGGGCCACCGCCTGGTTCAAGCCGTCGGCCGGCCCTTTCATCGAACGGGTCTCCGGCTACCTGGACATTCTCGCCGCGCACGAGGTGGCGTGCGTACGCGTCGAGACGCCCGACCCCGGCAACGTGATCTACGAGGACCCCCACCAGGTCATCGTCCTCCCCCACCGAACCGGCTGATCCCCGGCCTCCTTGGCCAGACCCCGGTGCCCGGCCACAAGGTGGGTATTGTGGCCGGTGGTGTGGGAAAGCCGGATGGAGGACGAGTGGTTCGGGCCGCGACGGCTGATGACATGCCCGCTGTGCGGGAGGTGGCCAAGAGGTTCGGGCTGCTGACCGGGTGGTCGGGGACGCCCGACTTCCTCGACGCCGAGCGTTCCTTCGGCAGGCTGCTCTTCGCCCCCGACGAGACCGGCGGAGCCCTCGGCTTCGGGGGCACGCTGCGGCGGGGTTCCGTCACCCACCTGGGTGATCTGTTCGTGCTGCCCGGGCATCAGTCCGCCGGGGTGGGGCGGGCTCTGCTCGCGGAGTTGCTGCGCGAAAGCGGGCCGAAGGTGACGTTCGCCTCGTCCGACCCGCGGGCCATGGCCCTTTACGTACGGCACGGCCTGCGCCCCTGGACCCCGCTGCTCTACCTGACCGGGCCGGCCGCGGGACTGCCCGCGCCGCCCGCGCGGCGAACGCGGGCAGAGGAGGTCGCGACGCTGGACGCCCGCGCCTCCGGAGGGGCCCGGCCCGCCACCCTCGCCTGGTACGCCGCCCTGCCTGGCGTCACCATGTACGCGACCGACCGAGGTTACGCCGCGACCCGCCTGACCGGCCACGACGTCCTGATCGGCCCGGCCGGTGGAGCCACCCCGCAAGACTGCGCGGACGCGGTGCTCGCCGCCCTCGCCGCCACCCGGGCACGCACCGCCCGGATCGCGCTCCCGGGAACGCATCCCCTCGTGCCCACACTGCTCGCGACCGCCGGCTGGCGCATCGGAGACCTGGACACGCTGATGGCCGACGAGCCGGGCCTCGCATTGATCCGTCCGGACCGGTACGTTCCCCACCCGGACCTCGGCTGAGCCCTCCCTGGCTCGTCGTCCGCGAAACCCGGAGGAGGCAGGCGTACGAACGTCTAGGGAGCGAGGGCGGCCTCGATGTGGGTGACGGCGGTCATGGCGCCGTGGGCCAGCAGGTACACCGTGCAGTGGTTGCTGAAGCGGCGGTCGGTGGCTCGCCAGGTGGCGACGTCCTCGTCGGTCACCGCCTCTGGCGCTAGCCCCGCCAGGATCGCCACCCTCGCCCCCGCCGCCTCCTGGTCAGGAAGCGACGACAGCGGCGCGTCCAGCCAGTCGCCGAAGGGCCTGCGGCGGCCACGGTGTTCCGCGATCACGTCCGCGACCACCCCGGCGGCGGCGGGCGTGAGGAGCCCGGCACCCTGCGCGGCCGTGGCGGCGAGCGCGGCGTACGCCGTGCCGATCGGCAAGCCGCGCGCCCAGGCCGGTTCCTCGCCGGTGGGCAGCCCGTCCAGGAGCGGCAGGGTGGCGCCGGGCCGCAGGTCCTGGTCGAGATCGCGCAGGATCGGGGCGCCCTCGAACGGTGGTTCGTCGCCGGCGGGCATGCTGCCCGGGGTGAGCCCGGCAGGCAGCATGGCCGCCGCCACCCTGTTGATGAAGTGCGTGAACAACGCCGTACCGAGGTATTCGGCGGCCCTGTCGGCGGCGAACGGCGCCGCCACCGGGTCGCCTCCGGTGGCGACCGCCCAGCGGAGCAGGGCCGCCAGCGCGGGATCGGCGGGCCGGCCGCCACGCTCGACGGTGTCGGCCAGCTCCGCCCGGCCCAGAAGCCGCAGGACGGACAGGAACGCCTGGACGTCGTAGTCCAGTTCGTTGGCCTGCGCCACCCCCAGCGCCACCACTCCCTTCTCCAGCGCAGGGACGGCACCGGCCAACTGCGCCTCGCGCATGAGCGACCAGCCCGCCGCCATCAGCTCGGGCGACGGGGACATCATCATCACGGCCGGGCCGATGCTGCTGAACTCGGCGTTGACCTGCGCGTAGACCTCGGCCACGACACCGGTGGCACGATCCGGGGAGATGGGGGTGACGTGGCGTACCAATGACTTCATGGCTCGGGCCCCTCGACGGCGGTTCGGTGCGGAGCCTCGATCCTCGCCGCCTCGGCCCGCACCCGTCGTCGTACGGCGGAAGGCAGTACGCGCTGCTCCCTCCGGCGTACGTCCCCGCTCGGCTACGGAACGGGAAGTACGCACCCCATCAGCGCACAGGACGACCGGCCGGAATTCGGGTCACCGGAACTCGTCGGCGTGGTCGGCAGCCCACTGGGCGAAGGTGCCGGCCGGTCGGCCGGTGAGCCGCCGCACGCCCTCGGTGACCCGATCCGACTCCGGCCGCCGCGTCGAAGCCGCGACCAGCGCCGCCACCAGTTCCTCTGGCCGGCCGTCCGCGAGCATCCGGGTTCGCGCCACGTCGGCGGGAACCGCCTCGAACCGCAGGCGCCGCCCCAGTACGGCACCGAGCCGGGCCACCTGATCGGCGCGGCCGAGCAGGTCCGGCCCCGTGAGCACGTGGGGCCCGCGTCCGAATCGGTCGCCGTCCGGCAGCAGCACGCGTACGGCCGCGTCGGCGACGTCGCGCTCGTCGACCACCGCCGTCCGCGCGATGTCCGGCCCGGCCACGACGTCCCCGGCCCGCAGTTGCGCGGCCCACCCACGAACGTTGGAGGCCAGCGTGTCGCTACGCAGCACCACCGGCCGCAGCCCGGCCTCGTCGAGCAGCGCCTCCATGTCCGCGTGCACCTGCACGATGGGGTCGCTCTGGCGAGCGCGTCCGTCGTCGACCGCTGAGGACGAGAGGTAGACGACACGGGGAGCCGCGCTCCTGAGCGGGGTCAGCAGGGCGTGGGCCGGGGCCGAGTCGAGCAGCGGCCACATGAGCAGGACGGCCTCGATCCCATCGAGCGCGGCGCGGAAGACATCGGGGTCGGTCAGGTCACCGACCACCGACTCCACGCCGGGGAACGCGTCCGCCGGATGCCGGTCGAGACACCGGACGCCCACGCCACGCGCATGGAGACGCCGGACGACCTCACGCCCGAGGTTTCCCGCCGCACCGGTCACGAGTATCGACGCAGGACAAAGGGAGGTTTCGGTCATGCCCGGAGGCTAGGGGTTAAGGTCGACATGAAGGCAAGGAGTGAACGGTGAGGACGATCGGAGAGGCGTCCACGGAGCTCAGGGTCGAGGCTCACGTGCTGCGGCACTGGGAGCAGGTCGGGGCTCTCACGGTGCGTCGCGACAGCCACGGTTACCGCGTCTACGACGACGAGGCCATGGAGCAGGCCCGCACCGTGCTGAAACTGCGGCAGGTGGGGCTCTCCCTGCCCGAGGTCCGCGCCGCCATGACGCCGAAGAAGACGGCGGCGCAGGAGGTGGTGCGGGCGAAGATCGCGGCCCTGGAGAGCGAGATGGCACGTATGCGGCAGGCCCTCACCTTTCTGCGGCACACCGTCGAGTGCCGTCACCGGTTCCTGGACGACTGCCCGGACTGCGCGGCATTCGCCCGCGAACCGTGACCCCGAGCGGGGCGCGGGCCCGGCTCCCCGCAGGCCGTGACCAGACTTCCCCGCAGGCTCTAACCAGACTTTCCCCCACAGGCCCTGACCAGGCTTTCCCCGCAGGCCCTAGCCAGGATCGAAATGGGGGTTGGGGAGGAAGTCGCCGGTCCTGTGGTCGTCCGCGCCCTCGACGAAACGGCGGTGCACCCCTCCGGGGAACGTGACCGTCTCCTCGCTGTCACCCCTGGCGAAGCCGCCGCCGCGGGAGGTGCGAACGCGATACGTGAAGCGTCCCCTGGCGTACCATCTCGCGATCTCACTGTCGAGAGACGTGTAGACCCGATCGCCGGGAACGTACGGATGCAGACCCTCCTCGAAGATCCGGTCGGGGGAGGTCCGGGAGCCGTGGTACACCGGGGTGTTCTCGGTACGCCAGCGGTTGCCCGGCCGGCGCAGTTCCTCGGCCACGACGTCGTCCACGGGCGTGGACCTGTTCGCGGCGACCGCCCGGTAGTCGGGCTTCGGCCCGGCCCGCGCCGTACGGCCCCCGGCACCGGCCGCGCGCACCCGGGACGTCTTGAACAGGCTGGCGAAGATGCGCCCGACCCGGCTCAGTGCGTCACGGAGCATCGCGGTGAACCGCGCCCCCATGGCCGACAGCCGAGGGAGCAGGTGCGGAGCGAACACCACCGCGACGCGGGCGGCGAGCGCGACCGCCGACAGCGGGCCGACGACCCATTCGATGACGCCTTTCGAGACGCGCAGCCCGTCGGCGGCCGTGGTGAGCCGGTCGGCGAGGTCGGCCGCCTGCGGCAGGGCGCCGTCGGGGCTGGTCATGTAGGCATGCAGGGCGTCCGTGGCCGGGCCTCGGTTGAGGTCGGCCTGCCCGTACGCGTGGACGCCCTCCTGGGCCAGCAGCCGGAGCCGGCCGACCGCCCGGTCCAGCTCGCCGATGTGCCGGTCGAGCTGGGCGGTGCCGGGCAGCGGGGCGATGCCGAGCAGGTCGAAGCCGACGAGAACGGCCGGCTCGATCATCATCGAGGCCCCATCTGGACGGGCCCCGCCACGGCGCTCCCGATCGTTGAGGCGTCCTCGGCGTCCGTGTTGCGCTCGGCCATGAAGACCTGGCCGTCGCCCACGTAGCGCAGGTTGCCGCCGAGCCGCTCGCACTCGTCCAGCAGGTTGCGCCTGAGCTGGAGGTAGGGAACGGCGAACTCCTCGTACGGCAGCGGAGCCTCCTCGTCCCACTGGCCGCGCAGCCCGGCGACGAAGTCGGCGTGCTCGTCCGCCAGCGTCCTGAAGGAGCGGCCCGAGGCGAAGCGGCCGCTGGCGTCGGCCACCACCTCGTCGTACGGTCCCGAGGTCACCTGCCCTCCAACCGGCGCGGCCCCTCGCGCCCTCCGGGATCACCGTTGCCCGACCATGGTAGACACCGGGACGCGTACGCGACCGCCGCCTTCGCCATGGGGGACGCCGCGCGCGACTGGGTCGAGGACAGGCCCGGCCTGGAGGCCGTCGCGGTGACCGCGAACGGTCGTACCTGGCGGACGAGCGGCTTCGCCGCCCAGACCGTCGAGCCGTGAGCACCAGCGGCTCAGGAGAACTCGGCGATCAGGTCGGACGGACCCGGTCAGAAGGGCCGGTCCAGAGGGCTGCCGGGTGCAGGGAGCACGTGGCGGTGACCCGGCCCCCGGCATCCCTGACCTGCACCTGCGCCTGCGCCTGCGCCGATGCTCCGCTCTGCGCGGGCACGGGCGCCACGGTCAGCCGCTGCGCGCCGAACATCGGCGCGACGAGGCGGTAGGCGAACTCCCGACCGATCAGGGGCACGCCCGAGCGGCGGATCAGCTCGCCCATCATCAGGGCCTGCAGCGGCCCGTGCACGACCAGGCCGGGATAGCCCTCCTGGGCGGCGTAGGCGGCGTCGTAGTGGATCCGGTGCGCGTTGTAGGTCAGCGCCGAGAACCGGAACAGCAGCACGGCGTCCACGTCGAGGGCGAGACCGGCCTCGGGGTGAGGTGGTTCGTCGGCGGCCGGCCGTGCAGGAAGCGCCGAGCCGGGGGCCCGGTAGACGATGTCCTGCTCGTCGGCGATCACCGTCCGCCCGCCCTGCTCGATCTCGCTGCGCACGGTGACGAACGTCAGAGGCCCGGCCCTGCCCTCCTTCTCCACGGTACGCACGACCCGCGTCATACGGGTCGCCGGAGCGCCGAAGCGCAGGAGCGCGTGCGTGGACACCCGTCCCCCGGCGAACATGCGCCGCCGACCCGGGCCGGGAGGAGCGGGTATGCCGTGCCTGGGATGCCCGTCCGGGCCCAGGTCCCGCTGTCGGGGCCGGTCGAGCAGGTAGACCCAGTGCCACAGGGCGGGCAGCTCCCCCGCGGGCGGTTCGACGTCGAGGAGCCCGGCCAGCGCCTCGGCCGGCTCGGGAGTGATCAGCTCGGTACGGCGGCCGGTCCGGTCGTCACGCTCGTCCGCGTCGGATGTCATGTCCGGTCCTTCCGTTCACGCGCCCGCGCCCCGGGCACGGGTCGGCCTCCCCATGATGGCCATGCCCTCTGAGGTGGATCTCAGCGGGCACATGGGGAGGCCGTCCCCGCGAGGAGTCCTATCCGACCGCGTAGGCGCGGTGGATGGTCTGGTCGACGGTGTTGCCCGCGGTGTCGGTCGAGGTGGCGCGCAGGGACACGAAGCCCGCCGTGCGCGGGTTGGCCACCCGCGCGGTCCAGCCCGACCCCGCTTCCCTGACCGGGACGTCCTGCCAGGTCGCCCCGTCATCGACGGACATCTGCAGGCGGATCGACTTCACCGCCGCCGTGGGAGCGCCGGGGTTGCGTTCGATCGTGATCGGCAGCCGGGTGGACGATCCGGGCTTGGCGCGGTTGTACTCGTCCAGCCCTTCCGGGGCGTAGCGGACCGCGGTCAGGGGGAGTGCCTCCCGCGTCGAGGTGGTCTCCGAGCGGAACGTCCACGCCGACTCCACCTTCGTGGACAGCGTGGAGTGCGGCACCTGCCTGGTGGCCGTCGCGCTGAGCGTGTACGTCCCGGCCTGCGCGGGCAGGTCGGCGACCAACTGGCACGGGCTCATGTTCCGTGGCCCGCATCCGGTGTAGTCGATCGTGGAGATGACCTGGTCGCCCGCGGTCAGGCTGATGGTGCCGGTGGCCGCGCCGTCCATGCCGACCCGGCCGGGCACGCCGTCGGCCAGCAGCCGGCCGCCGTCGAAGGTCAGCTTGTCCTGCTCCCGCCAGGCTCCCTGGGTGGCGAAGGACGGTCCGCTCACCGCGACGCCCCACGTCTGCCGGGCACGGTCGCGGATGGGCTTGACGGTCTCTCTGACCATGGATGCGCCGACCCCGAGAGCGCCGCCCCACTTGTGCCCTCGTGTGCGGTACTCCGTGAGTGTGCCCGGCAGCGGTACACCCTTGGTGGGGGTCAGGAACCCGCCCATGGGGTCGTCGTCGGGGGCGACCGTGACGTAGTAGTCGCCCGTCGCGGCGGTTCCCGCGCCACGGAAGGTCGTGGTCACCTTGTCAAGGTCCTTCACCTTGGCCGCGTACGTCGGGTCTTCTGGGATGCCGTCGTGCCGTTCGTCCACCAGGTCGTAGCGGGACCGGCTGGGAGAGGGGTCCTTCGTCTGGAAGTGTGTCCTGGTGATGTACTTCAGGCCGGGCTTCTTGGAGGGGATCACGAAGTTCACGGCGCTGGGATCCGCCCAGTTTCCGTACCAGCCCCGGAACCACCAGCCGTCGAACAGCCACATCTCCAGATACCCACTGGTGACGGCGGTGGGCTCGTCCAGGGTGAACCTGATCGGTTGGGCCTGGCGCGTGTCCAGCACCGCCTCCGCGCCGGATTCGCTGACCTTCACCGGCAGGTGGGCGGTCGTGATGCGATCGGATTCCCAGACGTCCGCGGCCAGGGTCCACTCCCCGACGGGGAGCCGGTACGTGACCGGCTCGCCACTGACGTAGATCGGCAAGATCTCGCCCTTGTCGTTGAAGAACTCCCCGGACGCGCCGGCGGGCTGACCGTCGGCTCCGATGGCGCTGATCTTCACGTCGTAGGACTCAGGCTCCACGTACGCGGTGGCGACGGTACGGACGATCTGGTCACCTGACCTGGCCGTGACGGTGCCCGGGTGGTCGCCGGGGGCCGTGCCGGTCGCGTCGATCGTCACGGTGACGGAGGCCGTGCCCTTGGCGGGCACCTCGACCCGCTGTGCCGAGGTGCGCAGCACGTCGGTGTCCACGGTGAGGTCGAGGGTGACCGGGGTGTCTCCGTCGTTGGCGTAGGTGATCTCCTTGGTCGCCTTCCGCTCGCCGGATTCGTCCCAGCGGAAGACCGCGCCGAGGTTCGCGGGGCCGGCATGGACCTGCTGGCCGGTCGCGCGGACGAGGTCGACGCGCCCGCCGCCCTGGTCGAAGTGCGTGGCTCCGGCCTGCGGCGCGGCGCTGCCGATGAGCGCGGCCTTGAGCTGCCGGCCGGTCCAGTCCGGATGCTGCTGGGCGAGGATCGCCGCCGCGCCCGCGACGTGCGGCGCCGCCATGGAGGTGCCGCTGTAGGCGACGTACGGGCCGTCCGCCGTGCCCTGCGCGGCCGCCGCCACGATGGAGACGCCGGGAGCGGTCACATCGGGCTTGATCGCGTGATCGCCACCTCTCGGACCACGGTTGGAGAAGTTCGCCATCTGGTCGGACCTGTCGACCGCCCCGACCGTCAGCGCCGCGTCGGCACTGCCCGGGCTGGAGACCGAGCCGGGCCCTCCGCCGTTGCCCGAGGCGATCACGAACAACGCCCCCGTACGCTCGGACAGCGTGTTGACGGCGTGCTCGATGGGATCGATGCCGGGGGTGTCCCGGCCGCCGAGGCTCAGGTTGATGATCTTCGCCTTGACCTCGACGGCGGCCCACTCCATGCCCGCCAGCAGCGCCGAGTCGGTGATGTACTGTCCGCCGACCTTGCCGAGCGCGATCTTCGCGCCCGGTGCGACGCCCCGGTACTTCTCCCCGGCCCCCGCCACGATGGAGGCGACATGGGTACCGTGGCCGACGCCGTCGGTGGTGTCGGGGTCGTCGGAGAAGTTCCGCGACTGGGTGACGACGTCCTTGAGGGCGGGGTGGGTGGCGTCGTAGCCGGAGTCCAGCACGGCGACGGTGACCCCGGCTCCGGTCAGCCCCCGCTGCCACGCCTCGGGGGCGCCGATCTGCTTGACGCTCCGGTCGAGGGTGAACGAGCGCTTGCCGTCGAGCCAGATCTTCGACCTGCCCGCGGCCAGCGCTCGGGCGTCGCCGGCCAGGTCCTGCCAGGTCCGGCCCGTCTGGGCCTTGGGGACGCGCACACTGGCCAGTCCCAGCCCGGACAGTTCCTTGGCCGCGCGGGCGCCGGTGAGCGTCTTCGCCGCGGCTCCCTCGGCGGACTGGACGACCAGCGGGATCTCCGCCTGGTCGGCGTCGCCGTAGTTCCAGGCGAGCAACTGTGTGACGTCGAACAGCCGCTCGTCCAGCAGGCCCTGGGCGAGCAGCGGCTTCGCGTCCTGCGGAATGACGTGGAGGTGGCCCTGACGGCGCTGGACCTCGAAGCGGACGGACCTGCCCTGCCCCGGCTCGACCCGGTAACCGCCGGCCGTGACCGTCACCCGGTCACCGGTCAGCAGGGTCACCGAGCCTGCCGTGCCGGTCGCCGATGGCGTCGGCTCGGCCCGCGCCGCGCTCGTGGTGCCGCCCGTGACAAGGGATCCCACCACGATCACGGCGAGGGTTCCGTGGGCTAATCTCATGCGCTCTCCCATCTCGTTGTGGCGAGTCGACCGTACTTCGTTCCACGAAGTATGGTCAATCCGGACGATGCCGACGCCCGGGGGCACACTCAGCACTTGTCGATCCGAGCGCGATTGCTTACACGCGACACCTGGACGCGGACCGGCAGGGCCCGTTCCCGCCCTGCGCGCCGCGAGGGAAGTGACCGTCGGCCGGGGCTTGTGCCGAACCTCTGATCACTGAGAGTATTTTCTCGTCACTTATCGTGCGCGACCCCTTCAGGAGACTCCCGTGTCCGCTCCTGTCCCGTGTCGATGAACCGCCTGTCAGGCGCACTGCTCGTGCTCGTGCTGGCCACCGGCTGCGCCGACCCGACCAGCGCCCAGGGCTCCCGGCACAACGCGATCAACCTCCACCTGTACCAGAAGCCGAAGCGCTTCTCCCCGCTGGATCCGCCCTCCGGCCCCGACCAGCAGGTCATGACGCTGATCTTCGACAACCTGCTGACCGTCGACGACTCCTACGCCTACGCGCCCCGCCTGGCCGAGCGCTGGGACCTGGCCGACGGCCGGATCACCTTCCACCTGCGCCGAGGGCTGAAGTGGAGCGACGGCACGCCGTTCACCAGCAAAGACGTGCTGTTCACCTACAGGCTGCTGGCCGACGTCAGGAGCGGCAGCGCGATGGCGGGCAAGCTGGCCGGGGCCGCCTTCGAGGCCCCCGACGACACCACGTTCGTGATCAGACCGGCCAGCAGGAACGTCGGCTTCCTCAGCCTGATCGCCGGGCCGTTCGCCTTCATCCTGCCCGAGCACGTGCTCGGCGGGGAGCCGGTGGACAGGATCGCGGGCCACCCCTTCTTCAACCGCCCGACGGTCGGCCTGGGCCCGTACACCTTCGTGAGGTACCAGACCGACCAGTACGTCGAACTGGCCGCCAACCCGCACTACCGCAAGCCCATCGCGATCCCCAGGATCTTCCTCAAACCCGTCAGCTCGGACGTGGCGACCGCCCAGCTCGGCACCGGCGAGATGGACCTGGTCCAGGTCTCCCCCACCGACCTGCGGGCCGTGGCAGGGCTCAGCGGCGTCACCGTCTCGGCGCGGCCGAGCCCCGGCTTCATCAGGATGGCGGTCGACCAGAGCGACCCGCGCTTCGCCGACCCCCGGATACGCCGGGCCATGCTCCACGCGATCGACCGCGCGACGCTGGTCGCCAAGCTCCTGGACGGCCGGGGCCGGGTGCAGAACTCCTCGTTCGTCACCCCCTGGGCGCTGCCCGGCACGCTGGACGAGTACGCCTACGACCCGGCCAAGGCCAGGTCGCTGCTGGCCGAGGCGGGCTGGCGGGCGAGCGAGACGGTGACGCTGTCGTGGATCCCCGGCCAGCGCGACCGCGACGTGGCGGCCACGGTCGTGCAGGGCGCGCTGGGCGCGGCGGGCATGACAGTCGAGCTGAAGCAGGTGCAGGCGGCCGAGCTGCTGGAGTCGTACGAGCGGCGCACGTTCGACCTGGCGCTCTTCGGCGGCGGCAGCTACGCCGTCGACCCCTCCAGCAGCCTCACGATCGTCAACTGCGCCGCCTTCTATCCCGCCGGGGCGAACATCAGCAACTTCTGCGACCGGTCACTGGACGCCCTCACCGCCCGAGCCGACGCCCTCACCGACCGGCGCCGGCGCGCCAGGCTCTACCGGGAGGCCGCGAGCATGGACAACGCCCAGGTCCCTTACCTGTGGCTGTACAACCCGGACACCCTGTGGGCCACCAGCTCGCGGCTGCGCGGCGTCAAGCCCAGCGGCGACTTCACCACCGGATTCTGGAACGCCGACGAGTGGACCCTGGCCGACTGATGCTCGCCTACCTCGCCCGCCGGCTCCTGATCAACGCCGTGGTCTTCGTGCTCATCAGCGTCGGCGTGTTCCTCCTGGTCCGCGCCGCGCCCGGCGACCCGGTCCGGATGATGGTCAACCCCGAGCACCTGTCCGCGGGCGGCGCGGCGTTCGTCGCCGCCAAGCGCGCCGAACTCGGCCTGGACGAGCCGCTCCTGGTCAGGTACGGCATCTGGTTGCGCGACGCGCTGGGCGGCGACCTCGGCTACTCCCTCGTCAGCCGCCGCCCGGTGGCCGAGGTGCTCGGCGAGCGGATGGGGCCCACCGTGCTGCTCATGAGCACCGCCCTGGCGATCGGCCTGGTGCTGGCGGTGGCGGCGGGCACGCTGGCCGCGACCCGGCGCAACACCGCGATCGACCACGCCACCACGGTCGCCGGGCTGGGCACGATCTCGGTGCCCAGCTTCTTCCTGGGCATCGCCGCGATCTACCTCTTCTCGCTGAAGCTCGGCTGGGTGCCGTCGTCCGGCATGTCCACACCGGGTGACGGCGGCGGCGCCGACGTTCTGGCCCACCTGGTGCTGCCCGCGGCCATCCTCGGGCTGTCCATCGCCGGGCCGTTCACCCGCTACGTACGGGCCGGGCTGCTGGCGGAGCTGGACGCCGACTACGTACGCACGGCCGAGGCCAAGGGCGCCGGTCCCGGCCGGGTGCTGATCCGGCACGCGCTGCGCAACGCGCTGGTCCCGCTGATCACCGTGGTGATGATCTCCGTCCCGCAGCTCCTGTCGGGGGCGGTCGCCCTGGAGCAGGTCTTCGCCTGGCCGGGCATGGGGCAGCTCGCCGTCAGCTCGATCGGCCAGCTCGACTACCCGGTGGTGATCGGGTTCGCGCTGTTCATCGCGGTGCTCGTGCTGCTCTGCAACCTCGCCGCCGACCTGCTCTACGCGGCGGCCGACCCGAGGATCGGCCTGTCGTGACCGCTCTCCCCGCCCTGCCGCGCTCGCCGGGCGCGCTGGCCGCCCGGCGCTTCCTGCGCAACCGGATGGCGGTGGCCGGCGCGGTGTTCCTGACCGCCGTCGCCGCGCTGGCGCTGGCCGCGCCGCTGGTGGCCGGGCACGACCCGAACGCGGTGGATCTGGCCGCCTTCCGCGAGCCGCCGTCGGCGGCGCACCTGCTCGGCACCGACTCCTCGGGGCGCGACGTGTTCGCCAGGCTCGTGCACGCCGGACGGATCTCGCTGCTGGTGGGCCTGCTGTCGGCGCTGGCGGCGGTCGCCCTCGGCACGCTGCTCGGCTCGCTGTCCGGCATGTTCGGCGGGCCGGTCGACGCCGTCGTCATGCGCGCCGCCGACGTGGTGCTCTCCTTTCCTTCGCTGGTCGTCATCGTCGTGCTGGCGGGCGTGCTCGGGCCGGGCACCGCGCTGCTCGTCCTCGTCTTCGCGGCGTGCAACTGGCCGACCGCCTGCCGCGTGGTGCGCGGGCTGACGTTGTCGCTGCGCGAGCGGGAGTACGTCCAGGCGGCGCGCGCCTTCGGCGCCGGGCGGCTGACGGTGATCGGGCGGCACGTGCTGCCCGCCGTACTGTCGCAGGTCGCGGTGGTGGGCACGCTGCTGGTGGCGCAGATGATCCTGCTGGAGGCGGTGCTGTCCTTCCTCGGCCTCGGCGTACGGCCGCCGCAGGCCAGTTGGGGCAACATGCTGACCGACGCGCAGAACCTCACCCTCCTCCAGACCATGCCGTGGCTGTGGCTGCCGCCCGGCCTGGCCATCGCGCTGACCGTCCTGGCAGTCAACTTCGTCGGCGACGGCCTGCGCGACGCCGTGGACCCGAAGGGAGCCCGCCGATGACGCCGCTGCTCACGGTGTTCGACCTCGCGGTCGAGTTCCCCACGGAGTACGGCGTCGTACGCGCCGTCGACGGAGTCAGCCTGGAGGTGGGGCGGGGCCAGATCCTCGGCGTGGCCGGCGAGTCCGGCTCGGGCAAGAGCGTCACCGCGATGTCGGTGCTCGGCCTGGTCCGGCCGCCGGGGCGGGTGGCGCGCGGCAGCGTCCGCTTCGACGGCGAAGACCTGCTGACGCTGCCCGCGCGCCGGCTGCGCCGGATACGGGGCCGCCGGATCGCGATGATCTTCCAGGACCCGATGACGGCGCTCAATCCCGTCGTCCCGGTCGGCGCCCAGATAGCCGAGGCCGTCAGGCTGCACCAGCCGGGCCTGCGCCGGGCCGCCGTGAAGGCCCGCGTGCTGGAGCTGCTGGCCTCCGTCGGCATCGCCGACCCCGCCGACCGGTACGCCCGCCACCCCCACGACTACTCCGGCGGCATGCGCCAGCGCGCGATGATCGCGATGGCCCTGGCCAACGAGCCCGACCTGCTCATCGCCGACGAGCCGACGACCGCGCTCGACGTCACCGTCCAGGCACAGGTGCTCGGCCTGCTCGACACGGCCAGGCGGGAGTCCGGCGCGGCGGCGGTGCTCATCACCCACGACCTGGGCGTGCTCGCCGAGCTGGCCGACCGGGTCGCGGTCATGTACGCGGGCCGCGTCGTCGAGCACGGCGACGTGCACCAGGTCTTCACCACGCCTCGCCACCCCTACACGCGCGGCCTGCTGTCCAGCCGGCCCGTCCTGGAGTCCGCGGGAGGGGCGCTGGTGCCGATCCCGGGCAGCCCGCCCGACCTGCTGAACCCGCCGCCCGGCTGCGCCTTCGAGCCGCGCTGCGCGCTGGGCGCCGGACGCGCCGTCTGCCGGACGAGCCGTCCCGAGCCGGTCGCGGTGGCCGACGGTCACGTGTCGGCCTGTCACCTCCACCAGGAGCCGATATGAGCGAACCCGTGCCGACCTGCCACCCGTCGTCTCCGCAGGAGGCCGACGTGAGCGAGCCCGTGCTGGCCGTCGAGGGCCTGACCAAGCACTTCCCGATCCGCACCGGGGTCCTGCGCAGGCGGACCGGCGTGGTCAGGGCCGTGGACGGTGTGGACCTGGCGCTGCATCCCGGGCGTACGCTCGGGCTGGTCGGCGAGTCGGGCTGCGGCAAGACCACGACGGGCCGGCTCGTCGTGCGTCTGGCCGAGCCCACCTCCGGCCGCATCCTGTACGACGGGCGCGACCTGGCCCGCCTGTCCCACGCAGAGCTGCGCCCGCTGCGCGGCGAGATCCAGATCGTCTTCCAGGACCCGTACTCGTCGCTGTCGCCGAGGCTGACCGTGCACGAGATCGTCGCCGAGCCGCTGCGCACCCGGGGCCGCTACCGCGACGGCGGCCGGGAACGGGTCCGCGAGCTGCTGGAGCTGGTGGGCCTGTCGCCCGAGCACGCCGGCCGCTACCCGCACGAGTTCTCCGGCGGCCAGCGCCAGCGCGTCGGCCTCGCCAGGGCGCTGGCGCTGAACCCGCGCGTGCTGGTGCTGGACGAGCCCGTCTCCGCGCTGGACGTCTCGGTCCAGGCGCAGGTGGTCAACCAGCTCGCCCACCTGCAACGCGAGCTGGGCCTGGCCTACCTGTTCATCTCGCACGACCTGTCGGTGGTGCGGCATCTGTGCGACCGGGTGGCGATCATGTACCTGGGCCGGATCGTGGAGGAGGGCAAGCGGGCGGAGATCTTCAGCCGGCCCGCCCACCCCTACACCAGGGCGCTCATCTCGGCCGTGCCGATCTCGCATCCGTCGCAGCGCGGCGGGCGCGGGCGGATCGTGCTCACCGGTGACGTGCCGAGCCCGGCGAACCCGCCGTCGGGCTGCCGCTTCCGTACGCGCTGCTGGAAGGCCCAGGAACGGTGCGCGACCGAGGAGCCCGTGCTGACCGGCGCCCGGCACCGCGTCGCCTGCCATTTCCCCGAGCAGAACACCTCCTTCTGCCCGGCACTCTGACGAAAGGCGGCGGACTCGTAAAAGTCACGAAGTAGACGCTTACGGCGGAGAGCCTCTCGATGCCGCCGCGACGCCCATCCGGGATCAGCAGGACCCCATTTCCCCGCCCCCGCAAAACCCGCCGAAATGGCACCCCATCGGGCCGTACGCTCGCCCGACCCGCATTCTTCGCGGCACGCGGCCAGCCCGATCCCGCCGTTTTCACCACCGGCGGCCACCATCCGCATTGATTCGGCACGCAGAAAATCCGCGCCGATAAACCGGACTCGGTCTCGGCGGACCCGTGGATATCGGTCGCGCTTCTGGATTCCATGACAAGGCTTGTCATTCCGTATTACGGAATAGGACGACACGGTGCGAGACGCGGACCCCACCGGACCACCTCACCCCCAGCCCACCGCACCCGGACACCTCCCACCTCCCCCTCCGCAATCTGTGAAGGCAGGGAGCACTCCCGAACCTCTTGACACGCTCTTCGCGGTAGTGGTCTGCTAGCGCCAAGTTCGGAACGTCATTCTGCGATACGGAATGACTGGCAAACCTGAGGAGAACGGAGCCCCATGGAACGCGCGCTTTCGACGGCCGGAGATCCGCGATGAAGGCTCTCGTCTTCACCGGGCCGGGTGTGGTCGAGCCGCAGGACGTGCCGGAGCCCGAGGTCGGCCCGGACGAGGTCCTCGTGCACGTGGTCACGTCCGGGATCTGCGGCAGCGAGCTGCACGGCGTCAAGACCCCGGGCTTCCGGGTGCCGCCGCTGGTGATGGGGCACGAGTTCGCCGGGCGCACCGAGGACGGGCGGGCGGTGGCGGTCAACCCGATCCTGTCCTGCGGCACGTGCGACGTGTGCGCGGCCGGGCTGCGCAACGTCTGCAGAAACCGCCGGATCATCGGCGTGCACCGGGCCGGCGCCTTCGCCGAGCGCGTCGCGGTGCCCGCGGGCGCGCTGGTGCCGCTGCCCGACGGGTTCGGCTGGACCGCCGCCGGGATCGTCGAGCCCGCCGCCAACGCCGTACACGCCTGGCGGCTGGCCGGGCGCCCGTCCGGCGCCAGGGTCGGGGTGCTCGGCGCCGGCGCGATCGGGCTGACCTGTCTGCAGGTCGCGCTCTCCGGCGGCGCCGCCTCGGTCGAGGTGGCCGACCGCGCGCCCGACCGGCTGGAGATCGCCGCCCGGCTCGGCGCCCGCGCGACCGGCCCCGAGCTGACCGGCGAGTACGACGTCGTCTTCGACGCGGTGGGCGCCGCCGCCACCCACGAGCAGTCGCTGGCCCGCCTGCGCCCCGGCGGCGTGGCGGTCTGGCTCGGCCTGGCCGACCACGTGGCCGGTTACGACGCGACCGACCTGGTCCGCGGCGAGAAGCGGGTGCTGGGCTCGTTCGCCTACGACGACGCCGACTTCGCCGGGGCCATCGACCTGGTCACCGGGTGGGACCTGAGCTGGGTCGAGACGTTCCCCCTCGACGAGGGCGCGGACGTCTTCACCACGCTGATGAACGGCCGCTCCACCCCCGTCAAGGCCCTGCTGACCCCGGAAGCGAGGTAACCGGACCATGGCCCGCATCGTCCTCGTGGGCGCCGGCAGCATCACGTTCGCCAAGAACCTGCTCTCCGACCTCCTGACGTTCCCCGAGCTGTCGGAGTCGGCGATCGTGCTCCACGACATCGACGCGGCCCGCCTCGACACCGCCGCGGCCATGGCGAAGTGGATGGTCGCCGAGCTGGGCATCGGCGCCACGGTCGAGGCGTACGCCGACCGCAGGGCCGCGGTCGAGGGCGCCGACTACGTGATCAACGAGATCGCGGTCGGCGGCCTGGAGGCGGTCAAGCGCGACTTCGAGATCCCCGCCGCGTACGGCGTCAGGCAGACGATCGCCGACACCCTCGGCATCGGCGGCATCTTTCGCGCCCTGCGTACGATCCCCGTCATGGTCGGCATCGGGAACGACCTGGCCGAGCTGGCCCCGGCGGCGACCCTGTTCACCTACACCAACCCGATGTCGATGATCCCGTGGTCGGTGTACGCGGGCACGCCGTTCAAGAACGTCGTCGGCGTCTGCCACGCCGCCCGCGACACGCAGAAGACGCTGGCCAGGATGGTCGGCGTGCCGGAGGAGGAGGTCTCCTTCCTCACCGCGGGCGTCAACCACCAGGCGTTCGTCCTGCGCTTCGAGCGCAACGGCGAGAACCTCTACGACCGCCTCGACGAGTTGATCGCCGCCGACCCCGAGCTGTCCCGCCGGGTCCGCGTCGAGGTCTACCGGAACTTCGGCTACTTCCCCACGGAGTCCAGCGAGCACGGCTCGGAGTACCTGCCCTGGTTCCTGGCGCACGAGGAGGAGGTGGCGCGCTACCGCATCCCGGTCGGCGTCTACCTGGAGTGGCTGGCCGACGGCTTCGAGGAGTACGCGACGTACAAGCGCTCGCTCGAAGAGGGCCGGGGCGTGCCGATCGAGCGCGGCGAGGAGCTGGCCTCGCTGGCCATCCACTCGATGGAGACGGGCACCCGCCGGATGATCCACGGCAACGTGCGCAACGGCGGGCTCATCTCCAACCTGCCGCAGGAAGCCACCGTCGAGGTGCCCTGCCACGTGGACCGCGCCGGTGTGCAGCCGGTGTGCGTCGGGGAGCTGCCCGCCCAGGTGGCCGCGCTGAACCGGACGTTCCTGAACGTCAGCGAGCTGACGGTGAAGGCGGCGCTGGAAGGGCGGCGCGACCACGTGTACCAGGCCGCGCTGCTCGACCCCAACACCGCTGCCACACTTCCGGTCCGTAGGATCCGCGAGTTGGTGGACGACCTGATCGCCGCCCACGGTGAACTGCTGCCGGAAGGAATCAGGAACAATGTGTGACCCAGATCTGCCCCTCTCCAGATATCGGCCGGTGTCCCAGCTCAGGGTCCCGGTCCACGAGGTCGGCCGGGCCCGCGAGCCCGTCGTGGACGCCCACATCCATCTCGGCCGCTGGCTGAGCGAGGACGGCGGCTGGATGGTCGGCGACGTCCCGGCCCTGATCGGCATGATGGACGAGCTCAACCTGCGCGGCATGGTCAACCTCGACGGCCGCTGGGGCAGGGAGCTGGCCGAGAACATCGAGCGTTACGACGCCGCCCACCCGGGCAGGTTCGCCACGTTCTGCCACGTGGACTGGTCGCAGACGGCCGAGCCCGGCTTCGGTGAGCGGCTGGCCGACCAGCTCAGGCGCAACGTGGCCGAGGGCGCGGCCGGGCTCAAGGTGTGGAAGGACGTGGGCCTGCGGGTCCGCGACGACCGGGGCGAGCTGGTCATGCTCGACGACCCGCGGCTCGACCCGCTGTGGGCGGCCGTCGGCGAGGCGGGCGTCCCGATCGCCCTGCACACCGCCGACCCGGTGGCCTTCTTCGAGCCGGTCGACGAGCGCAACGAACGGCTCGAACTGCTGGCCGCCCGGCCCGACTGGAACTTCTCCGGCCCGGAGTTCCCGCCGTTCGAGCGGCTGATGGAGGCCATGGAGTCGATGATCGCGAAGCATCCGGCGACCACGGTGATCGGCGTTCACGCCGGGTGCTGGCCGGAGAACCTGGGCTTCGCGGGCCGCCTGCTGGACGCGTACCCGAACTTCCACATCGACATCGCCGCGCGCATCGCCGAGCTGGGCCGCCAGCCGCGGGCCACGCGGGCGCTGATGCTGCGGCACCCGGACCGGGTGCTGTTCGGCACGGACGAGATCCCGCCGAACCGCGAGATCTACCGCGTCCACTTCCGGTTCATGGAGACCGACGACGAGGCGTTCGCGCACTCGCTGGACGACCCGCCGCTGATGGGCCGCTGGACGATCTCCGGCCTCGACCTGCCCGACGACGTACTGCGGAAGGTCTACGCCGGCAACGCGCTCAAGCTCGTGCCGAGGCTGGCATGACCACGACGCTCACCCGCGCCAAGCCGGCGTTCAAGCCCGCCTTCAAGCACCGCGCCGAGGGCGGCCAGGGCAGGTACGCGCTGCTCTTCCTGCTCCCGGCGCTGATCGGGTTCGCGGCGTTCTACATCTACCCGAGCCTGCGTGGCGTGTGGCTGTCGGTCACCGACTGGAACCTGCTGTCGGACCCCGAGTTCGTCGGCCTGGACAACTACGCCGAGCTGGCCACCGACCCGCTGTTCTGGAAGGCGCTGCTGCTCACCGGCTACAACACCGTGCTGAACCTGGTCGGCCAGATCACGCTGGCGCTGCTGCTGGCCGCGCTCATGCACCGGCTGACCAAGTCGGTGGTGCTGCGGGCCACGCTGCTGCTGCCCTGGCTGGTGCCGAACGTGGCCACCGCCCTGCTGTGGCTGTGGCTGCTGGACGCCAACCTCGGCTTCGTCAACCAGCTCCTGAGCGCGATGGGCCTGTCGACGCACGGCTTCTTCAACTCGCCCGCCGAGGCCATGCCGAGCGTGGCCGCGGTGACCACCTGGGCCTCCGTCGGTTACGTGGCGCTGCTGCTGTACGCGGGCATGCTGCAGATCCCCGCCTCGGTGTACGAGGCCGCGGCGATGGACGGCGCGGGCGAGATCCGCACGTTCTTCCGCATCACGCTGCCGCTGCTGCGCCCCGTGCTCGCGCTCGTGCTGGTGGTCTCGGTGATCGGCTGTTTCCAGATCTTCGACACCATCGCGGTCGCCACCGAGGGCGGCCCGGTCAACGCCACCAAGGTCATCTACTACTACATCTACCAGGAGGCGTTCACCCACTTCCGGATGGGTTACGCGGCGGCCATGGCGCTCAGCCTCGTGCTGATCCTCGGGGTGCTGACGTACGTGCAGATGCGCCTGATGCGCGCCTCCGACTCGGACCTCGGATAGGGAGGGCCCGTCATGCGCGCAGGCCGGATCGCCGCCTGGACGGTGCTGGGGCTGGCCGTCCTGGTGACCGTGTTCCCGTTCTACTGGATGGTGCGTACGGCGCTCACCGACGCCCATCACCTGTTCTCCGACAACCTCTCGCTGTGGCCGCAGCACTTCACCCTGGCGAACTTCAAGCGCGTGCTCGGCCTTTCCACCGTCGCCGAGGCCCAGGCCGCCGGGGGCTCGGGCGCCTCCCTCGACTTCGTGCTCTACCTGCGTAACTCGATCGTCTACACGGCGGTCGTGGTCGCCGTGCAGACGCTGTCGTGCGCGATGGCCGCCTACGCGCTGGCCCGGCTGCGGTTCCGGGGCCGTGAGGTGCTGTTCTCGGTGTTCGTGGCCGCGCTGATGGTGCCGCCGATCTTCACGCTGCTGCCGAACTTCGCCCTCGTCCGCAACCTGGGCCTGCTCAACACGTTCGCGGGGCTCGTCGCGCCGATCCTGCTCATGACCCCGTTCACGGTCTTCTTCCTGCGGCAGTTCTTCCTGTCGCTGCCGCGCGAGGTCGAGGAGGCCGCCGTCATCGACGGCGCGGGCGTGTGGAGCGTCTTCTGGCGGGTCGCGCTGCCCATGTCGAGGGGGCCGCTCCTCACCATCGCGATCATCAACGGCGTCTACGCCTGGAAGGACTACCTCTGGCCGCTGCTCGTCGGCCAGGACGAGGGCAGCCGGGTGCTCACGGTCGCGCTCGGCGTCTTCCTGCAGCAGTCGCCGAACGCCCGCCCCGACTGGACCGGACTGATGGCCGGCTCGACCCTCTCCGTGATCCCCGTGCTGCTGCTCCTGCTGGTCTTCGGCAGGCGGCTGGCCAACTCGCTCAACTTCACCGGCATCAAGTAAAGGACCCCCAGATGTCCAGCAAGAAGACCCGCGCCCTGCTCGCCCTGGCCGGCCTCGTCACCGCCACCGCCGCCTGCGGGGGCGGCGGCACCGAGGCGGGCGCGGGGCCCGTCGAGCTCGACTACGTGATGTGGGTCGACAGCCAGGTGCCCGCCTACAAGCAGTGCGCCGACGCCTTCACCAAGAAGAACCCCAACATCACGGTCAAGCTCAGCTCGGTGGCCTGGGCGCAGTACTGGCAGAACCTGACCACGCAGGTCGTCTCGGGCACCGCGCCCGACGTGTTCCGCAACTCGGTGGCGTACTATCCGCAGTTCGCCAAGAACAACCAGCTTCTCGACCTCACCGAGTACGTCGAGCGCGACAAGGTGGACCTGGGCCAGTACCAGAAGGGCCTGACCGACGTCTGGGTACGCGACGGCAAGCGGTACGGGCTCCCGCTCGACTGGGACACCATCGGCGTCTTCTACAACAAGGACCAGGTCCAGAAGGCCGGTCTCGACCCCGCGGACTTCGCGCAGTGGACCTGGAACCCCCAGGACGGCGGCACGTTCGAGAAGGCCATCGCCGCGCTCACCGTGGACGACAAGGGCCGCAGGGGCACCGACCCCGGCTTCGACAAGGAGCACGTGGCCGTCTACGGCATCGCCCCCGACTACAACACCGGCGCGCTGGGCCAGACCGGCTGGGCGGCGTTCGCGGCCGGCAACGGCTTCAAGTACCTCGACAAGAACCCGTTCGGCACCAAGTACTTCTACGACGACCCGAAGCTGGCCGAGACCATCGACTGGTTCGCCGGGCTGATCAAGAAGGGGTACGCGCCGGCGTACGACAAGCAGTCGGCGCTCGGCGGCGACGCCGTGCTGCAGGGCGGCAAGACCGCGATGGTCATGGCCGGGTCGTGGATGGCCAAGCCGTACCTCGACAACAAGACGCTCAACCTGGCCGTCGCGCCGCTGCCGGCCGGACCGCAGGGACGCAAGACGCCGATCAACGGCGTCTCCGACGCGATCTACGCCGGCACGAAGCACAAGGAGGAGGCGTGGCAGTGGGTCAAGTTCACGGCGTCCGCCGAGTGCCAGGACCTGATCGCCGCGACCACCGAGGTGCTGCCCGCGATCACCACCGCCTCGGAGAAGGCGCTGGCCGCGCACGAGGCGGCCGGGCGTGACGTGAAGCCGTTCGTCGAGGAGGCCCAGGCCGCCGACGGCACGTTCCTGCTGCCGGTCACCGACAACGCCGACAAGATCAACGAGATCATGGACACCGCGATCTCGTCGGTCCTGCTGGGCACCGCGGACGCCAAGACGGCGCTCCCCCAGGCCAACACCGAAGTCAACGCCCTGTTCCAGTAGCCAGGCAGTCCCCGTTGTCAGCAGTACAGAAAGGTCGCACATGCCCAACCCTCGCTGGCGCACGCTGCTCGGAGCCGCGCTCTTAGCGGCCCCGCTCCTCGCCACGACACCGGCGCACGCCGCGGACGCCGTCCTCGACCAGCAGGTCGCCGTGCCCGCCTACTTCCTCCCCAGTGCTCCGACCCTCGACTACTGGAACCAGATGAACACCGCGGCCAGCAAGCCCGGCGTGCTGGTCGCCAACGTGGGCAACGGGCCGGACATCCAGGCCAAGCCCGCGTACACCGCCGCGCTGTCGGCGGCGCACGCCGCCGGGATCAAGGTCATCGGGTACGTGGACACCGGCTACTTCGGCACCACCGGCAACACCACCCGCCTCGGCTCGGCGGCGACCGCGGACTGGCGGGCCCAGGTCCAGTCCGACATCAACAAGTGGTACGAGTTCTACGGCTCCTCGATCGACGGCATCTTCTTCGACCAGGCGCAGAACGCCTGCGGGCCGACCACCGGCAGCGACACCTGGGCGGACCTCTACCGCGAGGCCACCGCGTACGTGAAGAAGCACCACCCGGGCGCGACCACCATCGCCAACCCCGGCGTCTCACCCGCCGACTGCTACCAGGACGCAGCCGACATCCTGGTCACCTTCGAGGGCTCCTACAGCTCCTACCTCAACCGGCAGCCGCCGTACCTGCCGTCCGCCTGGGAGGCCGACTACGACCCCAAGCGGATCTGGCACCTGGTCTACGACGTGCCGGACGCGACGGCGCTGGCCACGGTCATGAACCTGTCCAAGGCCAACAACGCCGGCTACGTGTACGTGACCAACGACGTGCTGGCCAACCCGTGGGACACGCTGCCCTCGTACCTGTCGCAGGAGGTCACGGCCGCCAAGGGCAGCGGCGGCGCGGCGCCCGCGCAACCGGCCGCGCCGACGGCGGGCCAGGTGACCGCCACGGGCCTGAGCCTGAGCTGGACCTCGGCCGCCTACCCCGGCGTCGTCGGCTACGACGTCTACCAGGGCGGCGTGAAGATCGGCACCGAGGCCAACCACACGCCGGCGGCGACCACGTTCGACGTGTCCGGCCTGTCGCCCGCCACCGCCTACACCTTCACCGTCAAGGCGCGGGACCGGGCCGGGAACGTCTCGCCGGCGAGCAACGCGCTCACCGTGACCACGTCCGCCGCCAGCGCGAGCGCCCCCACGGTGCCCGGCACGCCGGTGGCCTCCGACGTCGGCCCGACCGGCGTCAAGCTGACCTGGGCGGCCTCGACCGACGCCGACTCCGGCGACGACGTGCTCCACTACGACGTGTACAAGAACGGTGTGCGTGAGCTGTCGGTGCCCGGCGACCTCACCAGCGTCAACCTGGGCGGCCTGACGCTCAACACCACCTACACCTTCACCGTGCGGGCCCGCGACACCACCGACCGGGTCTCCGCGCAGTCGGGCGCGGTCTCCGTCACCACGACGAACCCCACCCCGATCACCGGCGCCACGGCGGCGCTGAGCGGCGCGAACGCCACCTACACGGCGCAGTTCAACCTCCCGTACACGCACTACCACGTGTTCATCGACACCGACGCGAACTACCAGACGGGCTGGTCGGTGAACACGATCGGCGCCGAGTACATGATCGAGAACAACGTCCTGTTCAAGAAGACCGGGGCCTCGACCGACTGGTCGTGGAGCGTGGTGGCCGGCGTCAGCCCGCTGGTCTCCAGCACGAACGGCCTCTACAAGTGGTCGGCGCCGCTGTCGGCGCTGACCGGCACGGGCAACATTCAGAAGATCGTCTTCCACGGCACCGACGGCTCGCGGAACGACTACTCCCCGAACGTGGTCACGCTCACCACGAGCTGACCCCCGACAGCACGAAGGCCACCGCGCCAACCTGGCGCGGTGGCCTTCGCCGTGGCCGCGCCCTCACATGATCGCGAGCTGGCCGCCGTCGATGACCAGCTCGGTGCCGTGGACGAAGGCCGCGTCGTCGGAGGCCAGGAAGGCGTACCCGGCCGCGACCTCCTCCGCGAGCCCAGCCCGGCCCAGGGGGATGTGGTCGCGCTCGTACGAGGACACGAAGTCGCCCGCCAGCCCTGCCGAGATCGAGGCGTTGAGCGGCGTCTGGATGTAACCGGGGCACAGCGCGTTGACGCGGATGCCGTGCCTGCCCAGCTCGACGGCCATGGTCCTGGTGAGCAGCAGCACGCCGCCCTTGCTGGCGTTGTAGTGGGCGTAGTCGGCCTCGCCGCCCAGCCCGTTGGTGGAGGACATGTTGAGTATGACCCCGCCGGTGCCCTGCTCGACCAGGTGGCGGGCGACGGCCTGGGCGACCAGGAACATGCCGCGCAGGTTGACCGCCATGATCTGGTCCCAGTGCTCGGGGGTGATCTCCAGGAACGGCTCGCGCCAGGCGATGCCGGCGTTGTTGACCAGGACGTCGATCCCGCCCAGCGCCGCCACGGCCCCTTCGACCAGGCGGGTGACGTCACCGGCCGCGCTGACGTCACCGGCCAGGCCGCTCACCTCGCCCAGCTCGGACAGCCCGGTCACCGTGGCGTCCACCTCGGCCGGGTCGAGCCCGCCGAGCACCACCCTGGCGCCCTCCTCCAGGAACCTCCTGGCCGTGGCCGCGCCTATGCCGCTGCTGCCCCCGCTGATCAGTACCCGCTTGCCCGCGAGTCCCCGCATGGTGTTTCCTCCGTTCAGCGAACCGCGCCGCGGGCGGCGACGCGCAGCTCCGTGGTGACCTGGCCGCCCTCGACGCCGTAGGCGACGTCGAAGAGGTTGACGGCCGCGCAGGCGTGGCTGGGGATGAGCTGCGCCCGCGTGCCGACCGGCAGCTCGTCGTGGTGCCCGGCCTCCAGCCTGGCCACCCCGTGCTCCTCGTTGAGGAAGTCCATGTGCAGGTGCGGCAGGCCGACGGCCCGGATCCAGCCGGGCGAGCCGACGCCGTCGGAGGTGAGGCACTTGGTGCCGGCGTCGAAGACGACGCGCTCCGGGGTCGATCGGGCGATCACGGTGGTCAGCACGCGGGCGGCCGCCGTCTCCTCGGTGGCCACGCCCAGGCGCATCATCGCGGTGTCGTTGAAGATGTAGGTGCCGGGCCGGATCTCGGTCACGCCCGCGACCCCGGCCGCGTGCCGGGCGGTCGGGGTGGAGCCGACGCTGATCTCCCGCAGCTCGATGCCGTCGCGCAGGCACAGCTCGGCCGTGGCCACGAGGTCCTCGCCCTCGCGGCGGGCGGTCTGCGCCAGCTCGGCCGGGGTGCGCGAATGATAGGCGTGCCCGGCCAGCGTGAGCAGGCCCACGACCGCCACCCCCGGGACGGCGGCGATCTCGGCGACCAGGTCGGCGGTGGGCCGGCCCGGCGGGCGGCCCAGCCGGTGCTGCCCGGTGTCCACCTCCACCAGCACCTCCACCGGCGGCCCGCCCAGCTTGCCGAGCCCCGCGGCCACCTCTACCGAGTCGAGGCTGACCCGCACCCGGGCGCGCTCGCGCAACGCGGCCAGGCGGCGCAGCTTGGGCTCACCCCAGATCGGGAAGGCCAGCAGGATGTCGTCGATCCCGGCGTCGGCCATCACCTCGGCCTCGCCGAGCTTGGCGCAGGTGATGCCGCTCGCTCCGGCGTCGAGCTGCATCCGCGCCAGCTCCGGCATCTTGTGGGTCTTGATGTGCGGTCGCAGCCTGACGCCGTGGGTGGCGGCCGTCTCGGCCATCTCGGCGATGTTGCCCCTGACCGCGTCGAGGTCGATGACGAGCGAAGGAGTATCGAGCTCGAGGTACATGAATGCACGGCTCCTCTGGGAGAAGTTCTTCCCGAAGATAGCACGCACATTCCGCATCGCGCATCAGCGTTCCATATAGCGGAAAAAGGGACCCCGTGTCGGGGCTCCTCGGCGTCACACCTGTTCGGCGACCGCGCGGCACAGGCCGTGGCCGATCTCCTCCATCCGCGCCGGTGACATGCGGTCTTTCAGCGCCGTCACGCTCACCGCCGCGACCGGCGCCGTCCTGCCCATGAACACCGGCACGGCCACGCAGCGCACGCCCGGCTCGTTCTCCTCCAGGTCGAGCGCGTAGCCGCGCTGGCGCACCTGGTCGAGGTGGGTGGCGAGCTTGGCCGGGTTGGTGATCGTGCTGCGGGTCCGGCCCGTCAGCGGGCCGAACCGCTCGGCCCACGCCTTGACCGCGTCGCCTGCGGGGTAGGTCCAGGCCAGCAGCGCCTTGCCGACGCCCGTGCAGTGGGCCGCGTTGCGACCGCCGATCACGGAGGTCATCGTGATCGACCGCACGGCCTCCACCTTGTCGACGTAGACGACCTCCCCGCCGTCGAGCGTGGCCATGTGCACGGTCTCGGCGAACTCCTCGCTCACCCGCAGCAGCAGGGGGCGGATGAGCGTGCGCAGGTCCATCGTCTCGTAGAACCTGAAGGCCGTGGCCAGCAGCTCGGTGCCGAGGAAGTACGGCCCGCTCGGCTCGGGCTGCGCCGCGAACCCCCGGTGTTTCAGCGCGCCGAGCAGCCGGTGCAGCGAGCTTTTCGGCAGCCCGAGGCGGAGGGCGAGTTCGTCGAGCGTAACGCCTCTGCTGTGCTTGCCGATCTCCTGAAGGATCAGCAGGGCGCGGTCGACGCTCCCCACCGGGGACTGGGCCTCTGCCACCACTCACTCCGTTCTGTTCCGCTTGATGGAATGCTAGCGCGTCAAGCGGAATCCTGCACTGACGGTGCGGTGACGCGGTCGAGCAGTTCGAGCACGTGGTGGTACGGCTCGCCGGTGGCCCGGGTCAGGCCCAGCTCGCAGGTGCGGTTGACCGAGGCGTGGGCGGCGAAGTCCCGTGCCCGCACGCCGGCGGACTCCGCCTGGGTGGCGGAGGCGGTCAGCTCGGGGTGGAGCAGGCCGCGGTCACCGGCGAACGCGCAGCACTGCCAGCCGTCGGGGACCACCACCTCATCGGCGACGGCCTCGGCGATCCGGCGCAGGGCGGCGTCGAGGCCGAGGCGGGTGGAGGAGCAGGTGGGATGCAGGGCCAGGGACGGCAGCCGGCGTGCCACGGTCAGGCGGGGCAGGAGGTGGTCGGCGGTGTAGGCGACGGCGTCGAGCACGCGGAGCACGGCCGAGGCGCCGTCTTCGCCGCCCGCGTCGCCCGCGGCGGCGGTGAGACGGTGGAAGCCCTCGGTGCAGGAGGCGGCGTCGCTGACGATCGGGAGGCGGCCGCCGTCGGTGGCGACGACGAGAGCCTCGCGGACGCGGTCGCCCATCGCCTGGTAGCCGTCCGTGTAACCCTTGGACGACCAGGGCGTACCGCAGCACAGGCCGCCGATCCCCTCAGGGACGTGCAGCCGCACACCCGCCCGCTCGGCCAGCCGGGCGAATGCCACCATCACGCCGGGGCCGCCGTCGGCCGGGGCGAAGAGCGTGTTCAGGCAGGACGGGAGGTAGACGACGTCGGCGTCCTGTACGGGGGCGGGCCGGCGGCGGGTGCCACCCCGGGGCAGGTCACGACTCCACTGGGGGACGGTCTCGGAGCCGGTGACGGCGCGGGCGGCCCGGCCGGCGGCCTCGGCGAGCCCGGACGGGGTGACCGCGGCCGTGTCGAGGGCGAGGTTCATCGCCCGGGTGACGCCGTCCCAGTGCTTGGCGGCCGTCTTCCAGCCCCGCTGCGCGGCGCGGCCGTGCCGTTCCGCGCGCAGGCGCTTGGTCAGGTCGCCCGTGTTGATCAGGACGGGGCAGGCGGTGGCGCACATGCCGTCCACGGCGCAGGTGTCGACGGCGTCGTAGGCGTATTCGGACTCCAGCTCCCGGGCGAGCGCGTGGTCGCCCGCCTCGTGGGCGGCGGCCAGTTCGCGGCGGAGCACGATGCGCTGGCGGGGGGTGGTGGTGAGGTCGCGGCTGGGGCAGACCGGCTCGCAGTAGCCGCACTCCACGCAGCGGTCGACCTCGGGCTCGACGGTGACGACGTTCTTGAGGTCGCGCAGATGGGCGTCCTCCCTGTCGGTCAGTACGACGCCGGGGTTGAGCGTGCCCGCCGGGTCGCACAGGCGTTTGACCTCGCGCATCACCTCGTACAGCTCGTCGCCGTACTGGCGGCGGACGAACGGGGCCATGACCCGGCCGGTGCCGTGCTCGGCCTTGAGCGTGCCGCCCCGCTTCAGCACGGCCTCGACCAGGTCCTCGGTGAACTCGGCGTAGCGGCCGAGGTCGGCGTCGAAGCGTTCGTTGAGCATGAAGTGCAGGTTGCCGTCCTTGGCGTGGCCGAAGATGACGCTGCGCTCGTACCGGTGCCGGGCGAACAGGGCGGTCAGCTCGTCGCACAGGTCGGCCAGCGCGGGGACGGGGACGGCGACGTCCTCCAGCAGCGCGGTGGTGCCGCTGGGGCGGGCGCCCGCGACGGAGGCGTACAGGCCCTTGCGGATGTGCCACAGCGCCGCCCGGCCGCCCGCGTCCCTGCTCAGCCGGGCCGGCGCGGACAGGTGCAGGCCGCCGAACGCCTGCTCGGCCGCGCGTTCGCGCTCGACCAGCAGGTCGTCGTGCGGCTCCTGCCACTCGACGAGCAGCGCGGCGTGGTCGGCCACGGCCAGCGTCCGCAGCACGTCGTCGGCCTGGGGATCGGTCTGGGCCACGCGCAGGGACTCGGCGTCCAGCAGCTCGACGGCGGCGGGGGCGGCCTCGACGAGTTGCGGCATCGCCGCCATGGCCGCCCGCAGCGTCGAGAAGACGAGCAGGCCGGTGGCGGCCAGCCGGTGCGCGGGGACCGTACGGAAGACCGCCTCGGCGACGAAGCCGAGCGTGCCCTCGCTGCCGACGATCAGGTGGGCGAGGATCTGGGTGGGCGTGTCGTGGTCGAGGAAGCTGTTGAGGCCGTAGCCCATGGTGTTCTTGAGCGAGAACTGGGCCTGGATGCGCTCCACCGAGTCCGGATTTTTCCGGACTCGGTCGCGCAGCCTGAGCAACCCCTCCGCGAGGTCGGGCTCCAGGGCGCGCAGCCGTTCGTCGGCGTCCGGGGCGCCGGTGTCGATGACGGTGCCGCTGGGCAGCACCAGCGTCATCGACTCCAGCGTCCGGTACGTGTTGGCGTGCGTGCCGCAGGTCATGCCGCTGGAGTTGTTCGCCACGACGCCGCCGATCGTGCACGCCGACTCGCTGGCCGGGTCGGGGCCGAGCTTGCGCCCGTACGCCGCCAGCCGGGCGTTGACCTGCCGCAGCACCGCGCCCGGCTGCACCCGCACCCGCTCCCCTTCGTCCAGCACCTCGATGCCGCGGAAGTGCCGCCGGGTGTCCACGAGGAGGTGCTCGCTGACACCCTGCCCGCTCAGGCTGGTGCCGCCGGACCTGAAGGTGAGCGGCAGGCCGGTACGCAGCAGCGCCGCCACCTGCTCGGCGCTCTCCGGCACCAGCACGGCCTGCGGGGTGAGCAGGTAGTGCGAGGCGTCGTGCGCCATGCCCAGCCGGTCGCTGGCCCGCGTTCTGGCGATCCCCGGGACGGCGGCCTCCACCGTGGCCAGGACGGCTGGGTCGGATGCGGTCAGGCTCATGCTCTCTCAGTCTTTCAACAGTGCGGTCTTCCGGCGGGGGCGTCTCTTCTGCGGGGCGGTCAGCGGGGGGCGATGACCTGCTGGCGCTGGCTGCCGAGCCCGTCGATGCCCAGCTCCATCACGTCGCCCGGCTGGAGCCAGAGCTGCGGGTCGTGGCCCATGCCGACGCCGGGCGGGGTGCCGGTGTTGATCAGGTCGCCCGGCTCCAGCACCATGAACTGGCTCAGGTGGTGCACGATCACGTAGGGGTCGAAGATCATCGTCTTCGTGGTGCCGGTCTGGCGGCGTACCCCGTTGACGTCCAGCCACATGCCCAGATTCGTGACGTCGGCGATCTCGTCGGGAGTGACCAGCCAGGGACCCGCCGGGTTGAACGTCTCGGCCGACTTGCCCTTGCTCCACTGCCCGCCGCGCTCCATCTGGAACGCCCGCTCGCTGACGTCGTTCACCACACAGTACCCGGCGATGGCGTCGCGGGCCTCCTCCACGGAGTCCAGGTAGGAGGTACGGCGGCCGATCACGATGCCCAGCTCCACCTCCCAGTCGGTCTTGGTGGCGCCGCGCGGGATGCGTACGTCGTCGTCGGGGCCGACGAGCGTGTTGGGCGACTTGGTGAACAGGATCGGCTCGGCGGGCACGGCCTGGCCGGTCTCGGCGGCGTGGTCGCTGTAGTTGAGGCCGATGCACAGGATCTGGTGCGGCCGGGCGATCGGAGCGCCGATCCGCTCACCCGCGAAGGTCCTGACGTCGCCACGGCCCACCCGCTCGGCGAGCAGGGCGACACCTCCCGCCGCGAAGAATTTCTCGTCGAAGTCGGGAGTGACGTCGGAGACGTCGATGTAGTGGGTGTCGTCCACGCGGACGACGGGCTTCTCGGCGCCGGGCGCGCCGATGCGCATGAGATACACGGTTCTCTCTCCGTTGTGTGGGCCTATGGTTACTGGTGGGGCCTACCGGGAGACCCAGTAGGGCGTGGGCAGCCCGCGTACGCCGACCCGGGCGGTGAACAGGCGGCCGTCGCCGGAGCCCGGGTCCGTCAGGTCGGCGGTGGCGGTGGTGATGACTAGGACGTCGAGGTCGGGCCCCGCGAACACCGGGCAGGAGGTGTGCCGCGCGCCGGTCTCGACGGTGGCCAGCAACTCGCCGCCCGGAGTGCGGCACTCGACGCGGCCGAGCCCCCAGTTGGCGATCCACAGGTTACCGTCGGCGTCGGCGCACATCCCGTCGGGCGAGCCGGCGGTGACCGTGAACGCCTCCCGCCGCGGCCCGGTCTCGCCGCTCTCGGGGTCGTAGTCGCGTACCCACACGGTGCCGGGAACGGTGTCCACGTTGTAGAGGCGGTCGCCGACCCAGGCCAGGCCGTTGGACAGCACCAGGTCGGCGTCGAGGTAGGTCACCTCCGTACCGTCGAGACGGGCCAGCACCTCCTGCCCCACGCGGTCGTCCTGGGCCAGGCTGCCGATCAGGAACCGCCCCGCGGGGTCCACGGCGCCGTCGTTGAGCCGGCTGCGCACCCCCTCGGGCAGCACCCGCGCCAGCTCGTCGCGGCTCCCGTCGGGGCCGAGCCGGGTCAGGGTCGCCTGCTCGGCCACGACGAGGCCGCCGTCCGCGGCGACGGCGACCGCCCCCACGGTGGAGTCGAAGACGTGCCGGCCGGTGACGGTGACCTGGCCGGTCGCCGGGTCGAGCCGCCCTTCGTACACGGTGCCCGCGACGATGTCGACCCACAGCAGGCGTTGCCGGGCGGCGTCCCATACGGGGCCCTCCCCCAGGGCGTAGACGTCGGCCGAGGCCGGGACTGCGGTGAACGTCACGAGAGGTCCTCTCCGTGGACGATGGCGCGGATGGCGGGCAGGTCGGTGACGAGCTTGCGCAGCGGGGTGCGGTAGGCAAGGCCGCTGACGCTGATCGCGCCGCTGGGCACGGTGGGCGAGGTCAGGTACGCCGCGACCGCCACGCAGTTGACGCCCGGCTCGTTCTCCTGGTCGTCGGCGGCGTAGCCCTGCTCGCGGATGCGTACCAGCTCGGCGTGCAGCTCCTCGGCCGTGGCGATCGAGCGCTCGCTCCGCCGCTCCAGCGTGCGGCCGCCCGCCCAGGCCAGGACGGCGCCCTCGTCGGGCAGCGCGTGGGCCAGCAGCACCTTGCCGACCGCCGTGCAGTGCGCCGGATTGCGACCGCCCACCACCGAGGTCAGCCGGACCGCCCCGGCGGCCGGGTCCAGCTTGGACCGGTAGACGACGGAGTGGCCGTCGAGCACGGCGTAGTGGACGGTCTCGCCGTACCGCTCGCACAGCGCCTTGAGCACCGGCATGACGCGGACGTGGTCGGGCCGCGCCTCGTGATGCGCGAAGGCCATCCTGAGGAACTCGTCGCCCAGGACGTAGCGGCCGTGGCCGTGCTGGGCGGCGAACCCGGCGCGGCGCAGCGCGGCGAGCGCCCGGTGCACCGTCGGCTTCGGGCTGGCCACGGCCCGCGCCATCTCCTCCAGCCCGATGCCGTCGGGGTGGCGCGCCAGCTCGGCCAGCACCGCCAGCACGCGGTCGGAGCCGACGAGCCTGTCCGCCGGAGTCTGTTCGGACACGTTCCGAACATTAGACCATCGTTCCACCAAACGAAAGATTGCCCCCGGCCAAGAACCCCTGCGCGACAGACGACGTGGATCTCGCCAGATCCACCACCGGCACTCAGCCGCCCGCGACGACCTGCGCGGCCGACGGCGCGCGCTCGGGGTCGGTGAGCCACTGCGCGGCGACCCCGACGAGCAGGGCGTAGTAGTGCGATCCGGCCGCCCGGACCGCGACCGGATCGGCGTCGGGGCCGAGCCCCGCGAACGCCTCCGCCAGCGACGCCCGCGCCAGCTCCTGACCGCTCGCGATCATGGCGCGAATCTCGTCGTCGTGCCGCGCGGACGCGACCGACTCGAAGTTCACGAACCACAACGACCGGTTGGCCTGGATCGAGTCGATGATCCGGCCCCACCGGGCCTCCTGGTCGCCCGCCGGTGACCGCGCCGCGTCGGAGGCATCAGGGTCTTCGAGGATCGCGAACAGCAGCTCGCCCCACTCCGTGTTGAGGTCGCGCAGGGCACGGGTGAGCAGGTGCTCCTTCGACCCGAAGTGGTAGTTGATCGACGCCTGGTTCGCGCCCGACGCCGCGACCAGGTCTCGCACGGTGGTGTGCGCGTATCCCTTGGTCAGCAGACACTCTCGGGCCGCTCGCAGCAGCTTGTCTTTTGCACTCACCTGACCTACCGTATCATATAAACGTTCGTTTTAAACGATCATTTCATACGGACGTTTACCCACGTCATGCTCCAGAGAGGCCCTCATGGCTGCGTACTCCACAGCTCCTCACTCCACCGGCCCGTACTCCGGTGCCGCGCTCGCGCCGCCCGTGCTGCGCGTACGCGACCTCCGCTGCGAATACCCGGGAGAGGCCGGGCCGGTGCACGCCCTGCGCGGCATCACCCTCGACATCGCCCGGTCGTCCTTCACCGCGATCATGGGACCGTCGGGCTCCGGCAAGACCACCCTCCTCCACTGCGCCGCCGGGTTGCAGACCCCGACCTCGGGCACCGTCGAGCTCGACGGGCAGGACCTGCACGCGCTCGACCAGACCCAGCTCGCGCTGCTGCGCCGGCGGCGCGTCGGGTTCGTCTTCCAGTCGTTCAACCTCCTCCCCGCGCTCTCGGCCGTCGACAACGTCGAGCTGCCGCTGCGGCTCGACTCGCGCAGGCCGCGCCCGGCGCGCACCACCGAGCTGCTGGCCAGGGTGGGGCTCGGCAACCGCGGCAGTCACCGCCCCGACCAGCTGTCGGGCGGCCAGCGGCAGCGCGTCGCGGTCGCGCGGGCGTTGATCACCGAGCCCGACGTCGTCTTCGCCGACGAGCCCACGGGCGCACTTGACCTGCGCAGCGCCAGAGAGGTCCTGACGTTGATGCGCGAGCTGGCGGACCACGGCCAGACGATCATCATGGTGACCCACGACCCGGTCGCCGCCTCGTACTCCGACGACGTGCTCTTCCTCGCCGACGGCCGGATCGTGGACCGGCTCCACACCCCCACCGCGCAGCAGGTGGCCGCCAGGATGGCCGTCCTGGTCGAGTCCGCCGAGCAGGCCGCGAACGGTCCGGCGGCGAACTGATGGTCAAGCTCGCCCTTCGCTCGTTCGCGCACCACCGCGCCGCCGCGGTCGCCACCGGCCTGGTGGCGCTCGTCGGCACCGTCCTGGTCTCGGGCATGACGAGCCTGCTCGGCACCGGCCTGGCCGCCAGTACGGCCGAGGCCGACCGCGCCTTCCTGGTCCAGTTCCCGCTCATCATGGGGGGCTGGGCGGTCGGGATCGTGCTGTTCGCCATGGTCTCGACGATCGGCGTCGCCCTCGGCGGCCGGGCCGGGGAGATCGCCGGCCTCCGGCTCATCGGCGCGACTCCGCGGCAGGTGCAGCGGATGCTCGTCGTCGAGACCGCGGTCATCTCGGCCGTCGTCGCGCTCCCCGGCCTGGCCGGAGGCTACCTCCTCGGCTGGATCGTCACCCGGGGCATCCACTCGGCCGGGCTCACCGACCCCGCCTCCGTCTTCGCGCCCGGCGTGCTCCTCCCCGCCCTCGGGGTGCTCGTCGTGCTGGTCGCGAGCGTGCTCGCCGCGTGGCTGGGCAGCCGGTCGCTCGCCCACCGCAGCCCGGTCGCCGACGCGGCCCCGCCCCCGCGCCGCCGTACGGGCCGACGCCGGGGAAACGGCCGCCGCGTCGCCGCGACGACCATGGTGCTCGCCGGGCTGGGCTCATCGGCCGCGGTGTTCGGCCTGGATCCGGCCGACGTGCTGACCACGGCGATGACCGGGCCCGGCTGCGTACTCGTCGCGGTCGGCCTGTGCGTGCTCGCCCCGGAGCTGATCACGGCCGTGAACCGCGTGCTCCGGGCCGTCCCAGGAGCCCGCGGCGCCGCCTCCCACCTGGCCGTGACCAACCTCTCCGCCGCCCCGGAGCGGGTACGCCCGACCGTGACCTTCCTCACCCTGTTCATCGGCGTCGCCGCCGGGACGCTCAGCATGCAGGGCATCGAGAACACCTTCGGCGTGGCGAACAGCACCGGCCAGGTCATCGCCTCGATCAACTACTTCGTCGTCGCCCTGATCGCGGCATTCATGGCCATCGCCCTCACCAACAACCTCGTCGCCTCCATCAGCCGACGCCGAACCGAGTTCTCGGTCATGTCCCTCATCGGCTCGACCGGCGCGCAGACGCATCGGATGCTCGTACGGGAGATCGCCGCCGCCGTGGTCGTGAGCACCGTCGCGGGCAGCGTGGGGGCGTTCCTCAGCGTTCTGCCCTTCGCCGTGGTCAAGACCGGTGACCCCCTCCAGGCGGCGGCGCCACTCCCCTACGCGATCACGATCGTGATCGGGGCCGGCGTCACGCTCGGCGTCGCGTCGTTCACCGGGAGGCGCATGATCCGTACGGCGTGAGCCGCCCTGCGCGCCCGCTGATCGTCATGACCCGCAGGCGCTCAGCGCCCGCATGGCGTCCGTCTCCACCCGCGACAACTCGTGGAGGACGTCACCGGCCTGCCCGAGGTGGCTCGCGTCGGCGCTCTCCCCGGCCTTCGCGACCAGCGCGGCCACGTCGGTCCACAGGGACGCGGCCTCGGCGTACAGCGCGTGGCCGGTGCGCAGGTTGTCGTCGTCGATCACCTGGGCGCACTCGCCGAGGAAGTCGCGGTAGAGGTTGCGGAACAGGGCGCCACCGGTGCCGGCCCGCTCCATGAGCATGGCGGCCTGGGGCAGGTGGTGGCCCGGATCATCGGTACGGAGCAGCCACCTGGGCACCTGCCCGGCGGCCTTCGCGATGCCCCGGCAGCCCAGGTTCGCGATGGGTGGGGCGAGGAACGCCTCGGCACAGCCCCTGATCGCGGCGACGAGCAGGTCACGAGAGACGGCCAGGCCCTCCGGCACCGTGACGGTGAAGGATCGGTGCCTGGCCGTCATCGGCCCGCGCTCGGCCCTGGCGGCGGCCAGGCCGGCCAGGGTGGTGGTCACCGCTCCGCCCTGCTGCTCGGTGTCCACCAGGTGGGCGTGCTGGTCGTCGTAGCCGTACATGGCGACGACGTGGCCGCCGAAGTGCACCTTCGAGGTGAAGTAGTCCAGGTGGTAGCTGTCGAGTTGCAGCCCGACCGGCCGTCCGGCGTCGAGGTGGGTCGCCACGTTCTGCCACGCCCTGCGCGGGGAGGAGGTCTCCTCGACCCGCAACGTCAGCCCCAGCCGGGCCGCCAGATTCCTGGTGAGTTCGAAAGGCTTGACCCGGCCTCCGAGGAAGGGAAAGTCCATGCCCTTGCTGTCCCAGTAGAGGAACGACAGGCCGGAACCCAGCCCGAACAACATCGGCTCGGACAGATCGAGACCTTCGTGGCGCAGCAGCACTCCCAGCGCCGTCGTCTCGCAATGCTGCATACCGCGACCGTCGATCTCATTCGCTTTCGTGGTGCTCATACGTTTCTCCAACCTATAGGGCGACGTGTGATCATAGTCCTTCGCCGTACTTTGAGGTTCAATGGGAAATGTGGCGCACAGCCGAGAGCGTGCCGGACAACAACCGTCAGCCGCACTCCCCCTCCATCCAGAAAAGGAACCACCCCCGCCACCACCGTGGAAACCCGCCGAAGAGCAATTCGTCGCGGCGTTCAAGGCGGTACGGCGACAACCCGCCACCATTCTGTGGCGTGCCGCGGCGGTGGCCGTGCCCACCCTCGTCGCACAGTTGTTGCTGGCCCAGGTAATCAAGCGGCCGGCGATCTTGAACGAGTACACGTTCCTGTGGACGAAGTTCCACGAGGCCCTGAGCACGATCGCGATCCTCACCATGAACAGCGCCGCGATCGTCGTGCTCAGCGGCCTGCTGGCTCCGGCGGTCGTCGGCGAGAAGCCCCGGCCGGGCCGGCTGCGCGCCCTGGCCCGGCTGTGCGGGCTCACCTTCCTGCTCAGCGCCCTGGGCCTGACCATGTACGCGCTCATCCCGTTCGCCCCGCGCTGGGACAGTCCGGTCGCCGAGGTCCCCGGCGCCGGGCTGCTGTTCTTCCTGGCCGCACTCGTCATGGTCGGCGCGGTGGAGATCCGCTTCGCCTTCGCCGCGCCCGGCGTCACCATGAAGGAACTGCGGGTCCGAGGGGCCGTCAAGCTGTCCCGGCGGCTGACCCACGGCCAGTTCTTCAAGATCCTCGGCTCCCGCTGTGCGCTGCGGGCGCTCCTGGAGGGATTCGGCGGGGTGCTGGGCGCGGCGGTGCTGCTGCGCATGGGCGCCGAGGGCTCCTCCGACGATCTCCGGCCGATCGAGTGGGCCGTGCTCATCGCCGTCAAGTGGGCCGTCCTCACCTACGTCCTCGCGACGGCCGCCATGCTCGCCGTACTCCAGTTCGCCGACCAGGACGAACGCCTCGGCGGCGAAGCCGACTCGAAGGAGCCGACACCATGAGGCCCGTACGGCACCCTCCCCTGGTGATCGCGCCGCACAACATAACGGAGATCTGGGCGGTCGCCATCGTGCTGCTGCGGCGTCATCCACTCCAGTTCGTGGGGTCCGCGCTCGTCCTCACCTTCGCGAGCTACCTCCTCCAGGAGGCGTGGAGGTGGATGGTCACCCCGCTGGAGACCGCGCCAGACACCGATCTGGGGCAATACTTCCAGTTGCAGGGCCTGTCGGCGCTGATAGGCACGGCTGTCTCCATGGCGGCCTTCGCGCTGACCGGCGCTCTGCAGGCGGTGCTCGTCGTGCAGGCGATGGTGGGGCGACCCGTGACGGTCCGCGGCGCGTTGCACCTGCTGGCGCGGAGGATACGGGCGGTGCTCGGGGTGACCGCGCTGCTGACCGTGGTCCCACAGCTCGTCGTTCTCGGGCTGGTCGTGGCCCTTGTGGCATATTTCTGGCCGACGCTGGCCCCGATGCTCGATGCGCTGGCGTCCTCCGGAGACGGCCTCGTCCCCCCGCTGCCCGACGGGCTGCCGTCCTCAGGAAGCGACCGCGTCCCCGCCTTTCCCTCATCTCCCTCATCGGACGCTCTCATGCCCGTGCTGATCACTGTGGTACCGACCCTCGCGCTGGTGATCGTGGTGTGGCTGCTGATGACGCTGGCGCTCATGTTCGCGCCGGTCACCGCGGCGCTGGAACCGCTCGGCTTCGGCGGCGCACTGAGCCGCTCCGCCATGCTGGTCGCCAACAACCTGTTGCGGATCGTGGGGATACTCCTCCTTGAGATCCTGATCGCGCTGCCGCTCTGCCTGACGATGGCTCTGCCGCTGGGGTTGGCGAATCTGGGCGGCTTGGCCTTGGTCACGACCGTGTTCCCGGTATCCGCCGAGAACCTTCCCTGGGTGCCCGACCTGATCTCCCTGCCGGTCAACGCCGCGCTCGCCGTGTTCTACGCGTGGTCTGTCGCCGTCCTGGTCCTGCTCTACATCGACATCCGCATCCGCAAGGAAGGGCTGGCGGCCGACCTGCGGGAGCGGCGTACGGCCGCATCGGACGCCCCCGCCGAGGACGAGTAACCGCGACGACCGTCTCCCTCCTTATGGTCCGCTAACAGTCGCATTCCTAAAGTACTAGCGACCTAGATGAATGGTGCAGGACCATCGCGCAGGAGGACATGGCGTGACCTCTGTCCTACAGGCCCAGGGACTGGGCAAGAAATACGGAAAGCGCTGGGCGCTGCGTGAGTGCACCGTCGATATCCCGGCGGGGCATGTCGTGGGGCTGGTCGGCCCCAACGGTGCCGGTAAGACCACGCTGTTGAAGCTGGCCGGTGGTCAGCTCGAGCCGACGGCGGGTGGTATCACCGTGCTGGGCGGGCGGCCGGCCAGTGGCCCGGCGCAACTGGCCAGGGTCGGGTTCGTCGCCCAGGACACCCCTGTCTACGCCGGGCTGAGCATCGCCGATCACCTGCGGCTGGGAGCACGGCTCAACCCCCGCTGGGACGAGGCCATGGCGCGGGAACGCATTGAGCGCCTCGGTCTCACCCTCGACCGCCGGGCGGGCAAACTGTCGGGCGGTCAACGCGCCCAGCTCGCCCTCACCCTCGGCCTGGCCAAGCGGCCCGAGCTGCTCATCCTGGACGAACCGGTCGCCTCGCTCGACCCGCTGGCCCGCCGGGAGTTCATGCAGGGGCTGATGGAGGCCACGGTCGAGCACGAGTTCAGCGTGGTGCTCTCCTCCCACCTGGTCTCCGACCTGGAACGCACGTGTGACTTCCTGATCGTGCTCGTCGACTCCCGCGTCCAGGTGGCCGGGGAGACCGACAAGCTGCTGGCCACCCACCACCGGCTCACCGGCC